>CACXHM010000228.1 GCA_902767465.1 uncultured Bacteroidia bacterium | reverse complement strand
CCCTCTGCTACTTCTGCGGCAGACTGGTGCGGAAGTAAACTGCTTTATCATAGACAGAGCCGGACCTTCCAGGTTTTTGGCTCTTTTCAAGGAAGGTTCTCGGTTTTTGTCCTGGACCTTCCTTATTTTGGAGCTTTTTTAAGGAAGGTTCTCGGTTTTTTGCCCGGACCTTCCTTATTTTGGGGCTTTTTCAAGGAAGGTCCTCGTCTGGTACAGCAGCTTGCAGAATTATGGCATTTGTTCCCGAAATAAGCCGTTTTTCGGAACAACTTGTTGAAATCCAAGACTTTGTTCCCAAAATCAGCTGATTCTCGGAACAAATGCGCAGAACTTTTGCCTACGGCGCTTTTCGGGCCATGCCGTCAGCAAAAAAGCCCTATTACAGAGAGGATACCAGAAGAATGCTATGCCGTCAGCAAAAGCCTTGTTGCAGTGACGGAAAAATGTCAGCGAGAAAATGCTATATTTGCACTGATATGAGAAGGATTATTTCTTTTTTGATGCTGGGCGTGGCCCTGATGACGGCCCTGCTGATATCATCTTGCGCTACCACATCCCTGCTGCCCGGAAAGAACGGTGCCGAACTGTATTTTGCCGAAAATGAACTCCCCGACCTGGTAAAATGCCTCCCTGCGCCCCCTGCGTTCGGGAGTCAGGAGTTTGCCTACGATTCCTTACGGTACTTCTGGGGAAAGCAGCAGCGCCTCAATGCGGAAAGGGCAGCCATTGCTGACAGGGATGCCAAGTGGCAGCTTGACACGGTCTTCGCTACGTTCAACGATGCTTTCGGCCTGAAAATTTCGGCTGACGGAACGCCTGAGATTCATAAGCTTCTTAACGATGCCATTTCTACCATCGAGCAAATACGTGTTCAACCCAAAGCTTACTACCATCGTCAGCGGCCGTTCGAATACTTCAATGACCATACGCTGACCGCCTGGGAAGAGGATTCCCTTCGTGGAGAAGGCTCATACCCTTCCGGTCATACCATCCGGGGCTGGAGTGTGGCCCTTATACTTTCGGAAATCAATCCCGAAGCTGCCGAGGCCCTTTACGCAAGGGGATGGGAATACGGGGAGAGCCGCGTGATTGTCGGTGCTCACTGGCAGAGCGACGTGGATGCCAGCAGAGCGGCCGCCAGCATAGGGTATTCCAAACTGCAAACCAGCAAAGAATATCATCGGCAGGTAGAAAAAGCTCGTGTCGAGTATCTGAAACTTAAGGGTGTAAAATAGGACTGTACATATTCGTTTTTAGAGATTTTTTCTACATTTGCAAATGTTGGTGTAGTTAAAATCTAAACGAAATGAACAGGGCTATTAAACGTAATTGCGAAGGATATACCCTGTCGGATGAAGTCAAAGACAGGGGCCTTTATCCTTACTACAGGCCTATTGAATCAGGACAGGATCCTATTGTAAAAATGCAGGGAAGGGATGTTCTGATGTTCGGGTCCAATTCTTATCTCGGACTGTCGGATGATCCTCGGCTCAAAGAGGCAGCGATTGCTGCGATTCGCAAATATGGCACAAGTTGCTCAGGTTCCCGCTTCCTTAACGGAACGCTGGATATTCATCTTGAACTTGAAGAGAAACTTGCGAAACTTGTTGGAAAGGAAGATGCAGTAACATACAGCACTGGATTTCAGGTAAATCTTGGTGTGGTGTCGGCCCTTGGCATGCGTAATGGCTTTATCTTTCTGGATGCACTCGACCATGCATGCATTATAGACGGGAGCAGGTTGTCGTTCAGCAAAGTGCTGAAATTTCCGCACAATGATATGACAAGCTTGGAACGGAAATTGTCACAGGTGCCGGGAGATGCTCCCAAAATGGTTGTTGTCGATGGCGTATATTCAATGGAGGGAGATATTGCGCTGCTTCCTGAGTTGACCGGCCTGTGCGAGAAATACGATGCGACCCTTATGGTGGATGATGCCCATGGACTTGGCGTAATGGGAGAATGCGGACGGGGAACTGCCAATCATTTTGCCCTCACTTGCAAAACAGACCTGATAATGGGGACTTTCTCCAAATCTTTCGGTTCGCTTGGTGGGTTCATTGCCGGAGACAGGAGTGTAATCAACTACCTCAGGCACACTTCCCGTTCCCTGATTTTCAGTGCAAGCATGCCTCCTGCAAATGTTGCCGCCGCAAGTAAAGCCATTGACATCATGTTGGAAGAGCCTCAGCGTATCGATAATCTATGGCTCCTTACCAAACATGCACATCAGGCTTTCCGGGAAAGGGGCTTTGATATCGGGCATACACAGACCCCGATAATCCCTCTGTTTGTCCGTGATTTCGAAAAATGTCTGATCGCGGTTAAAATGGCTCTTGACGAAGGGGTGTTCATTACTCCGGTTATTCCTCCTGCCGTGCCGGAAGATTCTGTTATAATCCGTTTCGCCCTTATGGCTACACATACAATAGAACAGCTGGACAAAGCAATCGATATCCTTACAGGGATATTTCGTAAACTCGAAATAGTAAAATGATAATCCTCATTACCGGAATCAGCTCGGGGTTCGGCCGGGCAATGGCAGAAAAGCTTTCTTCTTGCGGGCATAAAGTGTACGGAACCTATCGGACACTGCGGGAACGACTTGAGAATGTTACTTATATTCAGGCTGATGTCACCGTTGATTCGCAAGTGGAAGCAGTCGTTGCCGAAGTTCTGGAAGCCGAAGGCCGTATAGATGTGTTTATCAACAATGCAGGTATCGGGTTTGGCGGTCCGCTGGAATTCGCTACGGTTGAGCAAGCCCGGGCACAGATGGATGTGAACTGGCTTGGTATGGTGAGATTCATGAACAGAATTATACCGGTAATGCGTAAGCAGGGAGGGGGAAGAATACTTTGTTTCAGTTCTATAGGAGGACTCATGGGGCTTCCTTTTCAAGGTCTATACTCTTCCAGCAAATTTGCAATCGAAGGGTATTGCGAGGCCTTGAGGCTGGAGACCAAAGACTTCGGCATAAAAATCTCGGTCATCGAGCCGGGAGATTTCGCTACCTCTTTCACCTCGCAGCGACGCAGTTCGTCCAGTCCTGAAATTCATTCCGCTTATCCGAAATATGCTCGCGCGCTTGCAAGTATTGAGCAGGATGAAAACTCCGGTCTTAAGGCTGAGTACCTTGCAAAAAAGATAGAGCGGATTGTGAGATCCGCTCATCCTGCCTGTCGCTATGTGATTGCTTCGCCGCTTCAGAAACTTTCCGTATTTGCGAAGAGAGTGCTTCCGGCGAAGTGGTTCGCAAGGATACTTGCTTTGTATTACAAGTTGAATTAAGCTATTCTCCTACATGGAAAGCCACCCTCAACTCATCGATTTCCTTGTCGGTGATGGGGTTGAGTTTTCCCATCGGGGCCGCCATTATGAGTGAACGGGCACTGAAGTCGGCCACCTCCAGACGGTCGAAGGTGTTGATCAGTTTGTCTCCCGTTACCACAACGGAATCGTTCTCGAGCATTACGCAGGGGCGCACCTTGAATTCTTCTGCCAGATTGTTCAGATTGTCGTATTGGCTTCCGAAGGGGAATTTGGGAACGTCCTGCAGGAAGATCCAGCTCTCGGGGATGGTGCGTACGTCGAACTTCTGTTCGGTGCAGCAATATCCCATCAGCGAAGGTGTCTGGGTAAGGATGATCGAGTTGATCTTGGGATTGCGCTTGTATATCTCATAGTGCAGGGCGACGCTGCGGCTGGCTGTCTTCCCGGCCTCAATCATGCCGTCCTTCACTTGAACAATGTCGTTTGGCTCCAGATCCCAGCGCTGCACGTTCGCCGGTGTGATCAGGAAATCATCACCCCTCCAGCGGACAGAAGCGGTGCCATATGAGGAACTCATGAGTCCCTGGCGGCAGGCACGGCGCACGATATCACAGATTTCGGTG
>CACXHM010000227.1 GCA_902767465.1 uncultured Bacteroidia bacterium | reverse complement strand
GGGATTGGTAAAATTTGAAGCAATAATGCCAAGCACCTTGTCATGGAAGGCGGAACCCGCAACACCGACAGAAGTATCCGCAACAGCGGGAGCAGCCGGCGCAGACTTCGCCGCCACTGTTTTGGCAGAAATGTGAGGTTTTGTTTCTTGGGTTGCTTTTGTTTCAAAAACAACAGGTTTTTCCGGGTTTCGTTTCAAAAACTTCAACAAAAGCGCAAAAAGTAACAAACCTGTTACGAGAATCATCCACCATCCGCCATACCATGTGTACGATTTTGCAGGACTGATGGCAGACTCTGCGGGGACCTGCACAGATTCTACGGCTTCTCCCGTAACTAACAGTGAACTGACGGCTGTGGGGACAGACTCATGCTTAACAAAACCAGAGAAGGATGTGTAGGACCAAAAAGCACCGTTCGCATCACGCATCCAAAGAGTGCCGTCATCATCGAACGCGAGCATCTCTACGGCATCGCAGTCGAAATCGCCCTTTGAAGATGAATAGGTAAAGGCTTTGCCATTCCTGCCGACACGAACCAGGCCCCGCTCCGCCGTTGCAATCCAAAGAGAACTGTCTGAAGGGCTAACTGCCGAAAATGTAACATCCGAATACATGTTACAAAAATAGTAAATTATTCCTGTATCCGCTCAACAATCTTAAAACTCTTAACCTGCCATGTGCCGCCCCATGGACGATATTGTGTGAGATCGGCTGGCATTGTCTCCGGTGAAGCCTTGTACTGGAAAGCAATCCTGACATTTTTGAGTTCATCATCTGACTTTCCTGCCAGAAGGCTCTTGAGAGGATGCGATACATTCACTGAAACCCAGTTATAGCCTGTAGGGTATTCTTCCGCTCCAAGCAGCGTACCTTCGCTCCAGGTGGAACCGCCGTCAAAACTGATCCGCACCAAGGCATCTTCCATCATTCGAGCCTTGGCAAGGTCGAGATTTTCGTTCGCCTGACTGATAAACGGAACATAGACTGTACCATTGTCTTCATAACCGTCGGTCCAGTAATTACCGGTATGATTGAATTCCAGCACGGGATTAACCGCAGCCCGCAGATCTACAACCGGCGAAATGAGCCAGCTCACAGAATTACGGCTCTTGTTGGCACTGTAATCCCAGACCGAAGCCTGCATACCGTAACGGACATCGTCGGGACGGAAGTTCCAGGCATCGAAGCCCTCGTAAGTCTTTGTGAACCACATCATCTTGCCATCGTAGAACGGCACGCTCAAGTACTCGGTGCCATACGCAGGCGACACTCCCACCGCAACAACCTCGATGGTGTAGCGTATATTCTCAGACATGGCAGAATAAGTATGTCCACCTTCTTCGTACTCATCAATTTCCGCATGAGCGGTGATTGTGGCAGTACCAGGGTTCACACCGGTCACCACACCGTTTGCATCGACCGTTGCCACGGAGGTATCGCTCGAAGTATAAACAACGTCGGGATTATGGCTCGAAACACCTGTGCTCACGGTGGCGGTTGCAGTATTGGTAGCAACCGTCCTGCCCACGTTCACCACAGGAGTGAGAAGTCCGTCCCAATCGAATGTCCAGTTAGGCAGCAATTCAGCAACTTTCACGGTAAATGTGGTCGTTGCACCGGTGTATGCCTTGTACTGAGGGATCGTGGCCGTCACCACGGTTTCACCGACGCTTACGCCTATAACCTGGCCGGTAGTAGCATTGATAGTTGCAACTGCAGTGTTCTGAATACTATAAGAAACGGGTGCTCCGGAATTCACATTTACAGGGTTCACCGCCTTGGAGCCCACCGCAACATACAGGGGTTCTTTCTCGAAGCGAATCTCACCGGACATCCTTTCATTCACGAACGGATCACTCTTTACGCCGGAGAAATAATTCGAAGAAACCGTATCGCACTGCACATGCACGGTAGTAGCACTCGCCTCAACCAGAGTCTTAAAGTAGCTTGTAAAGGTTTTGTTCGACTGAATATCCTCCGGGGCGGCGACATATTCCTCATGGGTAATTGTTCGTGCAAACCAGTAGGAACGTCCGCTCTTTCCAGGGATAATGGAGGTACCGGAAAATACCGGAAGAATAGGATAGACAGACGAAGTGGCGTCCGGATATATGGTGTGTTCGTCTGATTCAATGAAGAATTTCAGGGGGAAACGCGCCTCCGAAATACCGGACGGAATGACGATGTCAACAGTCATCTGTTCGCCGACATTTCCGGGAACGTAATCCTGAACATCTATGGCGAAGTCGTATGGCTTGCGACCGGAGAGGATCAGCGTACGGGTCAGGCCTCCGTCACCATCGGAGAAAGTGATCTCCTGCTGCCACATCTCATTGTCACCGAAAGTGTTGGGGTTCCTTGACAGGTCGATGGTGTACTCAGCCCAGCCGCTGCTGCCGTTGAAGGTAGCATTGTCGTTGGTCTTCCTGATGCTGTAACTGGCAATATAGGCGCTTGCCGTATCAACTATGGTATTCGCTTCAAGTGCAGACTGGTATGCCGCATCACCCGGATTATATTTGATGAGCGGAGTAAGCCTTTCACTCTTGTTCAGGTCCTTGACATTGATGCACTTGGTGATCTTTGAAATAAAAATCTTACTATTGTCAACGGTGTCGAAATTCTCACCCACAAGGTTCTTCAGATATACCTTGGTTTTGATGCCGTCAGTCACCAGGATATCGGTGGAACTGATATACATGCGGGCCCCTGTCTTGGAAATGACGGTATAGGTCTGCGACTCGGTTGAACCGTCGAAATTGTTCATCGAAGGGCTGTTTGCAGCTGCTTCAAGGCTTTCAGCCCCATCATTCTGCACACTCGCAATCTTGAGTTCATAATGGAAGTTGCGAAGAAGGTGGAAGTATATCTTGTCGGAATCGGCATTCTTCTGATACACAAAATCCGCCTTGTAAAAAGTTTCCACCCCTTTTGCCCCGGGACCGGTATATTCTCCTTTAAAAATGATATACGGATTCGCTGCAGTAGTATACGTACATTCGTACAGATAATCAAAACCGCCCGGAGTAATCATGTTGGCATCAAACCAGGTATCCGCATTCTCCCCGCCAACTTCTTCATACATGTCGATATACTCCACCGTACTTGGCATGTAACCATAGTACTTCTGGGTTTCCACCAATTCCTTATATGCCTCGTTGTTGGTATCTTCCTCACGGCCCTCTACCTTGGAATAGTCGGCAAAACGGTTGAAATTGACGACATATCCATCGCTGTCCTTAAGATACTCATCCGTGTTCGGGTTATAAGGGGCCAACGTGCCGTAACGCGGTTTGTTGAAAACCTTGAAACCGGTAAGAGTAAAATTGTCCGCCGCATCGGTTACGCTGACCTTGAGGAAATTGCGTATCATCTTCAGGCCCTGCATCCCCACGGAAGAGTTCTCATTTATTCCGTCGAAATGCTTGCGGCACCAGTAGGCATCCACGTTGTCGGAAACGATAAAGCGCTTGATGAACGAGGCTTCATCGACCATGTCGAAGGATTCGATATCGATGAAGTTCTTTTTGCCAACGGCGATGAACTGCAGCTCGCGGCTCTCGGAGGTTTTCTTAAGAGTAACGTGAAAACGTGTGAGATACTGGCTTGCCTCGTTTCCCGGCTCAAAAACGTCGCGCGGATCTTCGACGGTTCCCGGTTCCGCCTTCACGATCTGCGTAAGGATATCACCCTGATCGAACACTGCAACATACAGGTCCTTCACATCGGGGGTCTCCCCAAACGATTTGGTCCAAACTGCCTGTCCGGCATCGTCCATCATGTACACGCTCAGGTTGAGCGTAACATTTTCGCCGTCCTGCTCCTGCCCGTCCGCCGGGTCGACGGGGTGGAGATTCTCACGCACACACGATGCTAACATCACCGCTGCAAGCGTTGAGAGGGCCAATAAAGTATGTCGCAATATTTTCATAATCAATTAATCGAAATAAGGACCTGCATGATATGAATATTCCGTCATGCGTTCGCTTCCCCAATACCACAGATCGTAAATGCAGCGGGGAGTGTGCGTGGCTGTGGAACTCGTTTCCTCATATAAGGTTCCATTCTCGTAATACCATCCGCTGGCTACCCAATAATCGGCCGTAGAGTTAAATAGGGCTGGAATAGTCCCGTCATTCTGCCGGTCGAAAATAAACATAAGTTCCGCTTCGGTAGGAAGGCGCCATCTGCCTGCAGGAAGCCCTGCTTCCTGATAGGTAGCGCATTTCTTCTGTGAATTCTCCCAATTGATAGCGGCCGAGCTGGGGATAGCGGCCCAGCCTGAACCAATATAAAATGCCGGTGCAATCAGATTGTTTTTCGACTTTTCCTGGGTGGTAAGCATAATATCTTCGGCTTTTTCACCCCAGGCCGCGGT
>CACXHM010000226.1 GCA_902767465.1 uncultured Bacteroidia bacterium | reverse complement strand
GTTCAAGCCCAGCGAAGAAGAACTTCATCCCAACCTCAAATTCACTACCAACCGCATTGCGGCCATAATCGGTGAAGATCCTGATTTCAGGAAAATCATCGAGAAGAAAAAAATCAGTTGGGACCAGTATGATGTGCTGCTGCGTCACTTGTACGACAATCTGAAAACCCGCGACTATTATAAGAAATACCTCGAAAGCGGTCCGAACACCTTGAAAGAGGACGCCGCCTTGTGGGTAAACATTTTTGAAAACGAGTTCGAAGACAACGAAGAACTGGAGGGCATACTTGAAGACCTGTCCATCTGGTGGAATGACGATACGGCATATGCGCTCAGCTGGTGCTGCCGTACAATGGATGCAATGGGCAAGGGAAAACAATGGGAACTTCCTCCTTTGTTCATGAGCGACCTCTCAAAAGATGCTTCCAAAGACAGTGACAAGGCATTTGTCGTGAAGCTGCTTCGGACTGCCTACTCGGGTTATGACAAGTATGTGTCTTCCATAGCCCAGATTACACCCAAATGGGACCTGAGCCGGATTTGCAGCACAGACCTGTCGCTTATCGTATGCGGACTTGCCGAACACGATGCTTTCCCGGCCATAGCCGACAAGATTACCATCAACGAGTTTGTTGAAATTTCGAAATATTACAGCACGCCCGAAAGCCGTGCATTTGTCAATGGCATATTGGATAAACTGATTAAAAACAAATAATTATGAATTTCCTTTACATTCTTTTACAAGATGCTGCTCCTGCAGCACAGCAGGGTGGCGGCATGAGTTTCTGGATCATGATCATTCTGCTTTTCGGCGTTATGTGGTTCTTTATGATCAGACCACAGCGCAAACAGCAGAAAGAACTTGAAAAGTTCCGCAATGAACTCAAAAAAGGCGACAAGGTAGTCACCGCAGGCGGAATTTACGGAACTGTTGCAGAAATCTCCGACAGGAGTGTTCTGATCAAGGTTGACGGTGAAGTAAAACTCCGCGTCGACAAGAATTCGATCGTACGTGACTATACGACCGATGCTCCTGCAAATACCGAGCAGCCCCAGAATAAATAGTGAAAAACTGGCAAACCTTCCTTGGCTGTCTTGCTCTTTCTGCAGGCATCTGGCTGATTCACAATCTGTCCAATATCCAGACCGATGTGGTGACGATAGATGTAGTTGCGCAGAGCAATATACCCGGCAGGGCTTTCCGAAGCGCGGAAGCCGTGCCGGTTACCGCCAGGTGCAAGGCTTCCGGTTTCAGGCTATTTTACCTTAACCGAAAGAAGGAGCCGGTTACGGTTCATTTCGATGCCGAGGATTTCAATCCGGAGGGAGGTGATTTCTTTTCTATTCCGATCTCGCAGCTTTATCGTTATTCAGCGGAGATGTTCGGATCGGGATCAAGCGTCGAGTCATTCCTTTTCGATAAGTTCAGCTGCCGTTTCATTTCGGAACTCTACAGAAAGCTTCCCGTAACAGCCTCTACGTCCTTTTCTTTCCGTCCGCAGTATATGCAGATCGGAGATATCTCTTTGAAACCTGACTCCGTTCTGGTGTACGGTCCTGCGGATATCCTGACAAGGCTAAGTTCCATATCAACATCAATGATAACACGTTCCGACATCAGGAACAACCAGCATGGAGAAGCTGCGCTGGAGATCCCTTCCGGAGTCCGTCTGTCGCAGGGCAAGATAGACTGGTCTTTGAACGTGAGCCGTTATGTCGAGGTTCAGGCCCATCTTCCGGTGCGTACAAGGAATGTTCCTGGGACTGTTTCATTGAACGTGTTCCCTTCAACGGTCGATGTCTTGTTCAAATGTGTGTTTCCACTTGTCGAAGACCCTGCAGACAAGGTCTCCTGCTATGTGGATTACAAGGACTTCATCCTTTCGAAGACCGGTCACTGCGTTGTCCGCCTCGATAATCTTCCTAAAGGAGTCCTGCAGACACACATCGAACCGGAAATTGCCGAGTGTCTCGAGAAAATATGAAAACTGTTCTTATAACCGGCGGTATTGCAAGCGGTAAATCGGAGGTGAGCGCATGCCTTCGCGGCTTTGGCTATCCGGTGTACGACAGCGATTCCAGGACTAAAGAACTGTATAAGAAGGATGCCGGGCTGAAAAAAAGAGCGGAAGAGGCAGCCGGCGTCCCTCTGACCAGAAGTTCTGAAATCTTTTCGGACCCTGCCAGGCTTGCCAGACTTGAGGCTGTGGTTCATCCGGAGGTGCTTAAGGATTTCAGCAAATGGCGCGCAGAAAACGAAGCATCCGTGGTTTTTATGGAATCTGCGATTGCCTACGACAAACCGGTGTTCAAAGGGCTGTGGGATGAAATATGGCTTGTTCGTGCTCCTTTGGAAAAAAGGCTTGAACGCAATCCAAAGGCAAAAGAGAGGATTTCTTCACAAAGCGAACCGCCCGAAGAAATGGTTTCGGTAATAATAGATAATGATTCCGACTTGGAATCACTGCACAAAAAAGTTAAAACAGCATTAAATGATATGAAAACAGATCTTACTAAAATCCTGTCGGTTTCCGGAAAGCATGGCCTTTACAGGTTCCTCGCCCTTTCCCGGAACAATTCTGCCATTGCGGAGGCCCTGTCTGATTCGCATCGTACTGTATTCGACCCGCATAGCCGCATTACAACGCTCTCGGATATAGCCATATATACAAATGAAGGAGAGTTCAAACTGAAAGATGTTTTCCTTTCCATCCAGAAAACTCTTGGAGGCGCGGATGCTCCTACTTCCAAATCGCCCGATACCGAGATCAAGACGCTTTTTGAGAAGGCCGTTCCCAATTACGACCCGGACCGTTTCTATCTTTCGCATATGAAAAAGATTCTTGACTGGTACAATGAGCTGGTGAAATACGCTTCTCTCGACTTTACGGAAGAAGACGCTGCTGAGGGTGAAGAAGCATAAAATAAGAATAGTTACTCTCGGTTGTTCAAAGAACACCGTCGATACGGAGCATCTGTTGGCAATGCTGCCATCAGATGCTTTCGAAGTTCTGCCCGAGGAGAGTGCCGAGCCTTCGGATTTTGTGCTTGTGAATACGTGCGGCTTCATTGCAGACGCCAAGCAGGAATCCATTGACGTGATTCTTTCCGAAGCTCAGAGACGCAAGAGGGGAGATACCCGGCATTTAATTGTTTTCGGCTGTCTGTCACATCGCTATGGAATGGATCTTCCCGCTCTGATTCCGGAAGTGGACGAATGGTTCGGGGCACGCGATCTTTCTCCTGTGGTAAAGGCGTTGGGGGTAGAACCGCGCCCGGAACTGCAGTTCAAGCGCAGGTATTCTGTGTCCGGCAAGCCATATGCGTGGCTCAAGATTTCAGAGGGTTGCGACCGCAGGTGCTCCTATTGCGCAATCCCCTTCATCAGAGGCGCTCACAGGTCGGTCCCGATGGAAAAACTTGTGGAAGAAGCCCGCACCCTCGCGTCCCTGGGAGCAAAGGAACTTATCCTGATTGCTCAGGACACCACCTATTATGGACTGGACATTTATGGCCGCCGGTCTCTTGCGGAACTGCTCAGGAAATTGTCGGAAGTGGATGGCATTGAGTGGATAAGACTTCATTATTCTTATCCCGAAGGCTTCCCTGATGACGTGCTGCAGGAAATGGCGTCAAATCCAAAAATCTGCAAGTATCTCGATATTCCTTTGCAGCATATCTCCGATAAGGTACTGCATAATATGCATCGTGGTGTTACCGGAGAATGGACCAGGTCTCTCATCAGGCGTCTTCGCAGTGAAATCCCGGGAGTTGTCCTGCGAACTACCGTAATAGTGGGGCATCCGGGGGAGGGAGAGGCAGAATTCAGCGAACTGCTTGATTTCGTGCGCGAAGCACGCTTCGAAAGGCTTGGAGCGTTCCGGTATTCAGAAGAGGAAGGAACGTGGGGTGCAGCCAACCTGCAGGATGACGTTCCGGAAGAAGAAAAGCAACGTCGTTACGATGTGTTGATGAGCTTACAGGGCGGCATTTCTTCCGCATACAATTCTTCGCGGATCGGAAGTATTGAAAGGGTTCTTGTCGATGACGTCGTCGCTGGCAAATTGATAACCCGTTCAAGATACGAAAGCCCTGAAGTCGACGGAGAGATTCTGGTGGATGTGCCGGAAGGGATGGATGCGCATTCATTTATCGGACAATTCCTGGATGTGCGCATAAAAGAAGCCGACGACTACGACCTTTTTGCAGAGGTGATATAAAAAAACTAAAAGGCCGGGCCGTAAGCCGGTTTCTGTTTTTAAATCTGCCATTTATCTTCGCAACCTACCCCCTGGCATCGGACGGGCAGTCCTCATTTGCCAGT
>CACXHM010000225.1 GCA_902767465.1 uncultured Bacteroidia bacterium | reverse complement strand
CCGCCGCAGAGAAATTCGATGTGGCCCAGGATGTGATATTCGGAAGGGTTCGCACTACTCGCGAGCGTTTGCTCGAAGAAGAAAAGAGGGAACGTGAGCGTGAGGCTCGGGGCATGTCTGCGTCCGGGGAGTCTCTTTCTCCTGCTTCGCAAGGCGATTCTGTGCGGGAGAATGCTCCTGCTGGAAGCACTTCGGACCGATATATCCCCGAAAACAGCATCCTTGCTGCGGTGGAGGGTGAGATACTTCAGTTCCTGCTCGGCAATGGATGCGAACCTCTTGTGTTTCCTACGGATTCCCCCTATTATGAAGAAGGGGTGGAGGACAGTGTGGCAGACTTCATTGCTTCTGCAATAGAAACTACCGGAGAACCGCTTTCAAATTCGCGCTACAGGTTAGTGTACGATGCCTATCTTGAGCAGTACTATGCCGGTCATCCGCAGGATGAGATTTTGCGGAGGCTTCTGAACTCTCCTGACCGCGCCCTTGCCGATACGGCCGCATCCTTCGCGGTTAACCGTTATCAGTTGACCGTAAAGGATCTGGAAAAATCCATGACAAATGTGCAGTCGTGGCTCGTGACTTATGTGCCACGTGCTATTTTAACCCTTGCAGAACGAAGGATATATTCCCGCATTCATGAGCTCCGAAAGTCGATGGAGGGACGCTCCGAAGACGAAAACCTGCCTGTTATGCTGGAAATTACTGCTTTGCAGAAAAGACAGAAGAAACTGAAAGAAAAATTGAAACAGGAAGAATAAAGATGGAAAAGAAATTCAAAAGAACCCTTGTAACCTGCGCGTTGCCTTATGCCAACGGTCCCGTTCATATAGGACATCTGGCAGGTGTGTATGTGCCGGCCGACATTTATGTGCGCTACCTCAGGCTCAGGGGTGAAGATGTGCTGTATGTTTGCGGCTCCGACGAACATGGCGTACCAATTACCATTAAAGCGCGTCAGCAGGGCTGCTCTCCTCAGGATATAGTTGATAAATATCATAAAATCATCGACGGAAGTTTCAAGGCCCTTGGAATCAATTTCGATATCTATGGGCGCACTTCTTCCAAGGTACACGAGAAGAATGCGGCGCAGTTCTTCCGTAAACTCTACGACGAAGGCAAGTTCGTTACGCGCGAAAGCGAACAGTATTACGATCCCGAGGCAAAAACTTTCCTTGCAGACCGTTATATCGTTGGCACCTGCCCCAAGTGCGGCAATGAGGGAGCCTATGGCGACCAGTGCGAGAAGTGCGGATCAACCCTCAGCCCGGAGGAACTTATCAATCCACATTCACGTCTCAGCGGTGCCGAGCCTGTAAAACGCAAAACCACCCATTGGTATCTGCCGCTGCAGGACTATGAAGGCTGGCTTCGCGAATGGATATTGGAAGGACACAAGGAATGGCGCAGCAACGTTTACGGCCAGGTAAAAAGCTGGCTCGACGGGGGGCTTCAGCCACGTGCTGTTACCCGAGACCTCGACTGGGGAGTTCCCGTGCCCGTAGAAGGTGCTGAAGGGAAGGTTCTCTATGTTTGGTTCGATGCCCCGATTGGTTATATATCCAATACCATGGAACTTCTTCCGGACAGCTGGGAAAAATGGTGGAAAAGCCCTGACACGAAACTTGTGCATTTTATAGGCAAGGACAATATAGTTTTCCATTGCATTGTGTTCCCTGCGATGCTGAAGGCCTATGGCGACGGGTTCATCCTTCCGGAGAACGTTCCTGCGAATGAATTCCTGAACCTTGAGGGCGACAAAATCTCCACTTCCCGCGGTTGGGCCGTCTGGGCTCATGAATACGTGCAGGATTTCCCCGGGAAGGAAGATGTGCTGCGATATGTACTTACCGCCAACGCTCCCGAAACCAAGGACAACGATTTCAGCTGGAAAGAGTTCCAGACCCGTAACAATTCCGAACTCGTTGCCATCTTCGGCAATTTTGTAAACCGTGCCGTGGTGCTGACTCATAAATACTTCGAGGGCCGCGTGCCTGCCGCCGGCGAACTTGCCGAGGTGGATCGCGAGACCCTTGCCGAGGTGCCGGCGCTCCGGGAGAGTCTCGAAAAGAATATAGAGAATTACCGTTTCCGCGAAGCTCTCAAGGATGCCATGCAGATAGCCCGACTGGGTAATAAGTATATCTCTGACAGCGAGCCATGGAAAGTCGCCAAGACCGACATGGCGCGTACCGGAACCATCCTGAACGTGTGTCTGCAGCTTTGTGCAGACCTTGCCATAGCTTTCGAGCCGTTCACTCCTTTTGCCTGCGAACGCTTGCGTCGAATGTTAAATCTTAATCGTCCCACCGCGAGAGGCAAAGGGCCCGTCTGTGGCCCGCAAGGGGCCGCCAGTACGGGCATTGCCTCTCCGGAAACCTGCGCCGGCCCTGCGGTGACGGAGGAAGGGCAGGACCGTCTCCCAGAAAAGGTCGCCGGCTCTGCGTCCTCCGTCTGCTGGGACAGCCTGGGTGCTGCAGACATTCTGCCGGAAGGACATCAGCTTGGAGAGGCTGAACTTCTTTTCGAAAAGATTGACGATGCTGCAATACAGAAGCAACTCGACCGGCTTGCGGAGATCCGCGCCCAGAAAGAGGCCGAGGCAAAGGCCGAGCTGGCAAAACACGTCACTCCTCAGAAGGAGGAATGCACCTTCGACGACTTCGGCAAGATGGACATCCGCACCGCAACGGTTCTGGAGGCCGAACGCGTGCCCAAGACCGATAAACTCCTAAAGCTCACCATCGATACCGGCATCGACCGCCGCGTGATCGTGTCGGGTATTGCTGAATACTATACTCCCGAAGACATGGTTGGCAGGCAGATCTGCATTCTTGCTAATCTCAAACCCCGTGTAATCAAGGGGATAGAGAGCAAAGGCATGATCCTGATGGCCAGGCAGAACGACGGCACAATGCGCTTCATCACACCGCAGGAAACGGTGGTCAACGGCGCCGAGATCGGGTAGTTATTTCCTTTTGTATCCCTTTAACTCGTGGGTGTCGGTGGAAATGATGAGTTCGCACGAGCGGCGAGGGTTGGAGGAGGAAGGAATAGTGATTTTGACGTTTGTGAAGGCGCGGCCTTCGATGAATGCGGGGATGGCTTCTTCCCGGTCCGAAAGGATGGGGCCGATGGGCTTTGAACAAATGGCCTTAAGTCCTCTGTAAGCAACTTTTTCGGATTCCAAGGCACGGGAGATATATTCCTGCATTATGTCGATGTAGGCAGGCAGGTATACGTATTCATCACCTCCTTCCATCACCGCCGGCGCAATCGGAATCATCACCACGTCGAATCCTCTTTTCAGTTGGTCTTCCGCATCCGGATCTCCCGCCTTGCTGAGCACCATATAGGTGAAATCGTTGTCGAAGGCCATCCGAACGAAATAATACATGTTGCCGAGTTTGTCGGCGAGGTACTCCTGCACGGTGCAGAATTCATAGGGGGTAACCATCCACCGGCTCGAAAATTCTTCCTTGATGATGGCGTCGAAAACCGTCTGTCCGGTAAGGACTATTCTTGTGGTCTTCATCGGGAAATCCTCGAGCTTGGCCTTGCGGGTATAGACCCGCCCCTGACCGAAAGCGGCGAAGCCGCACAGGATCAGCAGCAAAGCGGCAAGATATTTTTTGAACGCGTGCATCTGTCTTGCAAATTTACTGAAAATAATCATTAAATTTGTAAACTATGAGTGATTATATAGTTTCGGCCCGTAAGTACCGTCCGGACTCTTTCGAGACCCTGATAGGTCAGGATAATATAGCCAGGACCCTGAAGAATTCGATTCTTCGGGGACAGTTGGCGCATGCATATCTTTTCTGCGGCCCGCGTGGTGTGGGTAAGACGAGTACGGCACGCATTTTTGCGAAAACCATCAACTGTCAGCATCCGGGTCCCAACATGGAACCGTGCGGGGAATGCGAAAGCTGCGTGTCCTTTGCGGAAGGAAGGTCGTACTGTATTTATGAATTGGATGCCGCTTCCAACAACAGCGTCGAGGATATAAAGTCGCTGATGGAGAAGGTTCAGATTCCTCCCCAGACCGGAAACTACAGCGTGTATATCATAGATGAGGTGCACATGCTGAGCACCGCGGCGTTCAACGCTTTTCTAAAGACCCTGGAGGAACCTCCGTCATACGCCATCTTCATCCTCTGCACCACCGAGAAGCACAAGGTGCTGCCCACAATCCTGT
>CACXHM010000224.1 GCA_902767465.1 uncultured Bacteroidia bacterium | reverse complement strand
ACCTTCGAGCAGCGCAGATATCGCGTCTCCGTCGTCTCCTGCTTCGGCGTATTCACGCTCACCGCTCCGCTGTTCTTGCTGTCTTTTACTCCGCCTTCTACGTATCCGGCTACGCCGCCGATATTCAGCACATTAAGTGCCGATGCGTTCTGTACGTCATAGGAATAAACCACATCCCCATGGTTCTCGCACGAGCTCACCATCACGTTGTCCACCCACGCCCAGGTATTCTGCGCGGTGGCTACAACAGGCGCCGTCCCGCCGAGGATTCCTCCCATCGAGGCCCTGCCTCCGATGAAACCGTCGCAGCTATAACGCACCGTGCCGCTGTTTGTGCATCCGGTGATTTCCGCCTTCGAGGTTCCCTTCTTCGCGCGTCCGACAACACCTCCAATATACTGCGCTGCAATAAAATAATTCGAAGTTACAGCTGCCGATGTCGATTCAGGAGCAAGGGTGATGTTCCCAGTGTTGCTGCAGTTCAGAACCTTTCCCGAAGATACTGCCGCAATCGCTCCCACACAGCGCTCCGAGGTCCTGTCGAACACCGCACCTGAAACGCTAGCCATCGGCGCATTGTTCACGCAGTTCTCGATGGTTCCGCCGTTCTCCAGTGCAATGAACGCACAGTCGTCGTTCGCAGAAATTTCCATAGAACAGTCTGCAGCAATATTAAGGTCTTTCACCGTGCCGCTCAGATTCCCTATAAGCGCAGAAGATGTCTTCCAGTTGTGTATTGTCTTGCCTGCTCCGTCAAGCACTCCGGCAAAAAACGCTCCCGGCTTGAGAGTCACTCCGGCAAGATCAATATCGTTTTGCAGCACAACAGCTTCATCTGCAGCATCATAGAGATCGGTGCAATCGAGGAACGACTGCAGTTCGGAAGCGTTGCTTATGGAATAGAGTTTTGTGTCATTATAGACGGCATTCACTTTCACGCTCAATTCATCAACCGAGAACTTTCCGCTGATGGAAATGCGGGCACCCTTGGGGACAGTAAGGTCGAAAACCATTTCCTGCCACTGTTCTGCGGCATCAAGCGTGAAGGCAGTGTTGCTCAGCACATTGTTTTCGCGCATCACTTTAACGCTTCCGCCCAGGTCGCCAAACACTTTAGCCTTGTAGGGATAAACCTTGAACTTTACGGTGACATCGCTCTTGGAAGCAAGGTTATCCAAAGGAGCCGTCGTAATTTTCGACGACACGTCCCTGAGGCGTACATGTCCTGGAGCAGATGCAACGCCGGTCATTGTCCACTGCTCAAGTCTCGTGGAAGAGAAGTCCTCTGCACCCTTGGATTGGGCTCCATGGGCAAACAACGGAAAGTCATCACCTGCAACAAGTTCTGAAAAATCTTCGTTCAGCGCAAGTTCTCCCACACCCACTGTGCCGGAGACAGCTACAGGAGAAAAGTCCTCAGTGCTGAACCTCAGCACTTTCGACACGGAAGCAGGACATTCGGTACGCCAAACCTTGCACCAGTACTCTTTCCCGGACTGGAGCCCGCCGAATACGACTCTCGGAGAATAAGGCCCGGCATAGGCATAAATGGATACACCTCCAAGCGTCATCCAGTCATCTTTAGTAAAGGCCTGCGAAGCAACAAGTTCCATGCACGCAGCATCGGCATAAACGGCTGCGGTCCATGGCTCTGCAATATCTTGGACAGGTTCTTCGAAACCGGTCACACTCCAGGTGAAAGCCACGGTGGAAGAAGTGCTTCCAAGGCTTTCAATGGCAGGAGGGAGAATCCAACCATCACCGCCGTCAATCACTCCAAAAGGGATTACCTCCCCCGCTTTCGGACTGATATTGTACATCACACGTTCAACAGCTCCGTCCGGGGAGGAAAACCTTACCTTGAGGCTGTCATACTGGCCTGCAGGCACAGGAATCCGGTAAGTTCCCTGCAGTGGCTCCGCTTCGAAACCCACCTCGGAGAATACTTCCGAACCAGCCACCATTGCAACTGCACCGTCATCGGCAAACCGCAGCAGAAAATCTCCGGAAAGCGGATGAGCGGCATCTGACACTACAGAAACGCTCTTCGCATCCTCGCTGCTTACCGTAAACTCAACAAAAGAGTTTATGTATTTGAACACCAGTTTCTCCGGATTATAAGGGGCGACTGCGATTCCGCCGGTAGTCACTCCCGGAAGCAGCGGCAATTCAGCCGGAAACACGACTTTCAGCCCGGTTGCACTCAGGCTGTAGTCTTCTTTGTATGGAAATACCCCGAATGCGCGTGTCCCTTCCGCCGGCAGGCTCTCGCCCGAGAAAACTGCAGAAGAGCCCTCGTCCCATGTGACCAGGGCATGGTTCGCACCATTTTCGAGTACACTGATTTTATCTCCTGCAGCCCAGGCAAAATCATCCAGGCTTGCTTGAATACTTACCGACGTAACTTCAGGCACGACCGGTTCATCGGGAGTTTTTTCTTCTTTGCCGTTGCACGCACAGAGGGCAGCCATAACAACCGCCAATAAAACTATCTTTTTCATATCTGATTCTCCATCCAGGGTCCAAGTTCATCATAAATCTTGTCAGCAATGAAATGCATGGCCTTCACGCCGGGGTGACAGCCATTGCTGCCCGGACCGTCGTAATCATGCTTCGGCATATACACCTGATCGTTGTAGCCATTCACACGAAGCAGGTTCACGCACTTTGCACCATAATGTTCGGCAATCAGGA
The DNA here is from genome assembly GCA_902767465.1 of uncultured Bacteroidia bacterium. GTDB lineage: Bacteria > Bacteroidota > Bacteroidia > Bacteroidales > UBA932 > Cryptobacteroides. The sequence goes on along the minus strand of CACXHM010000224.1, from coordinate 2,667 downwards.
GCGTGCTCGCTTCAATATTGTCATAGACACAGTCACCGATAATGCAGACAATCTTGCAGTCAGGATATTGTTGCATGATGAGGCGGATCAGCTTTATGTAGGCCGTGCAGAAAGTGGTGTTGTCCAAAGCTTCTATCTGTTCACGGGTCGTAGCGGCATCCGCTGTCTCGAAGAGAGGTGCAAGGTCTGAAGCCTTGGGCGAAGGTGCCGTTTTGGGGAGTCCTGAACCAGGGAAAAGATCCCCCTTGGTAAGGCCCCTGTCGTTGGTGCCGCCATGGATGAGGACCACATCCGGATTTCCGATACCTCCAAGACGGACATAACGTTCGCTGAAAGAGTTTTCGAACGTGTAATTGGACGCAAGCGCCGGGTCGGTCTTACGGGTGACCGTTGTGGCTGAATAAGCCATGTTCACATCCAGCACCGCATTGTGCATCTTTTTGTAAATCAGCCTGTACCAATATGTGTCACTCACGTTTACCAGGCTGCCGTCGGTGGCGGGATAATGGTAGTGATAACCACCGGGCAGATACCCTGAGAAGGTTGAGATGGAATCCCCTATCACGCTTACGCGGATCTGTCTGGCAGGTACGGGATCCGGATCGGCGATGCTAACTGAAAGGAGAGGCCATCCGTCGGAACCGGCCACCCACTGGGCATCTCCGTCGGAAAGTCCCGAGTTGAGCGCAGCGAGCAAAGTCCCGTCTGTCATCTGCTGCACGCTCATTGCCTTACATTCGGCGGCATCAACAACATCTTCCACGTCACGGGGCTGGATGCCGTCATCGTAATAGCAGGAAGTGAGCGATACATTTTTGGTGTTGCGCCCGTATAGGCCACCGTACCATTTGTACTGGGGATATGCCGTTGCAGTTACTTCGCGGTAGCAATGCCGGAGCTGCGACATGCTGAAGGAAGACCAGCAGTTGGCCACCACCGTAGATGCAGAACCGGTGTATCCGATCAGGCCGGCCGTGCCGCCGATACTGTATGCGGAAGCATTGCCCGTGTCTCCGTTCTGGGTGGAAGTGCGCACGCTCGAAGGGATGCTCGCACAGTTGCGGATGGTGATGCCTTTGCCGGCATCGCCGCTGCGCACCCATCCGGCAATTCCCGCAACAAGGTTATAAAAACTTGTATTGGCTCCCGTAGAATAAAGATTTCCTTTGATATAGGCACTGTTGCTGATACGGACCGTTCCATCGGTTTCGATATATCCGGTGATGCCGCCGATGCTGTACTGGCCCGAAATATCGCAATAAACAGAGCAGGCATCAACGGAGGCCGTTCCGTTAGAGGCAGGCTGCATGGATCCGGCTATACCTCCGCAATTCTGCATCCTGCCGTTGATAGCTGAGTGCGAGCCCACAACGCATGAAGAAACGGTTCCGTTGCGCATGAAGCCGACGACTCCTCCTGCCCACCCGCCATAGGCGCCAACCACACCTTCGGTATCGCAGTTGCGGATAACGGAATCACCCGACAGGGCCCCCGCTATGCCTCCGGCCCCATGATGTCCGGTATAAACCTCGGAACCGGCAAGTACCTTGCACCCGTCAACAACGGTTCCGCCATCGGCAAAAGAAACAATACCGCCGGCACTCTTGCCGGATGCCATCATCCTGCCGCTGAAAGTACAATTACTTATATTGCTGCCATCAGAATAGCCTACAGGTCCTCCGCCAAATCCAAAATTCAACCTGTCGGCAGAGATTCCCTTTTCTGACCACTCCGGCCAGTCTTTCTTGGCGCTGCAGGTGACATCACCGCTCACGGAACAGCCGGAGATGGTCGAGCAGACCGCACTTCCAACTATGGCACCAAGCCAGAATCCGTTGCCATATACTTTGGCATCAACAAGATTAAAACCATTGATTTCAGCATCTTCCGCGCTGTACCAGAATCCAGCAGGTGAATCCCAGCAACGGAACTGCAATCCTATTATTCTATGGCCGCCACCGTCGTAAACGCCCTTGAAAACATTCTTCACGGGAACAAAATCCCTCACGGACGACATGTCAATATCGGCTGTCTGCTGCCAATGCGCGGAAGTATAGGTGCCATCGGCATCGGCATTCATTTTTGCAGTCATGTCTTTCAGGTCTGCAACGCAGGCGATGCGGTATGGATCTGCGGCAGTACCGTTGCCACCGCTGAATTCTTTCCAGGGAGTAAGGAGATCTGAAAGGGTGAGCGCTCCGCCTTGAAGCGTGAGTTGCGCCGGATTGCCAAGGCTATAAGAACTTCCGTCACGGAAGGTGAAGGCGAGATTGAATCCGGAATAAGTTTTTGCCGGCAGAAGAAGCCAAAGAGGTTCTTCCGTGTCAACTGCCTCGCTGCAGTCGAAGGAAATGCTTTCGGTTCCTTCCGAAGAAAAAGTAACGGACTGTATATCGCCCGGGTTGCCGGCCGCAAGCCTGTCTTCGGGGAATTCTACCTGAAGAAAGGCACAACTATGTGAGAATACGAACTCTCCCGATGATCCGGCAGAAGCTTTCATAGGGGCGCCCTTGACATAGCCCGGGAGAATCTTCACCTGGGAAGGGAAACCGACATCGGTGCTTCCGGCAGATCCGATGGCTGCCGAAGCCGGAAAAACCGCGGTATATGTGTCCGCAATTTCAAAATCCTCACGTTCAGTCACAAACTCCTCCAGGGAGACATTGT
>CACXHM010000223.1 GCA_902767465.1 uncultured Bacteroidia bacterium | reverse complement strand
CCGAATCAATAAAGACAGATTATGAAAAAGCATCCTTTCTTTGTACTGATGACCTTTGCGGTCGCCTTGACGGCGGCCTCATGCAGCCAGCCGAAGGACCTGCGGCTGATGTACTGGAACATTGCCAATGGAATGTGGGACGGCCAGACGGACCATTACGACCGTTTCGTCGCTTATGTAAAAAGCTGGAAACCGGATATTTGCGTCTGGACGGAAGCCCAGACCATCTACGTTACCGGTACTGAAACGGAATGTGACACCGCCGACCGTTATCTGGTGAAGCACTGGGATGAACTGGCCGCCCGTTACGGGCACAAGTGTGTTTATGTAGGAGGTCACCGGGACGATTATCCGCAAGTGATTACGTCGAGGTTCCCGATAGAGAACGTAGCGAGGATCGTGGGCGCGGAGCCTGACAGCGTGGTGGTGCACGGTGCCGGCTGGGCCCGTATCCGCTTTGCCGGAAAGACACTCAATATAGTAACGATGCACAACTATCCTTTCGATTACTCATACGGTGTTCCGAAGGGGCAGCGTGATTCCAGCATGGCGGTGCGTGGCGGAGATCGCTACCGTGCGATTGAGACGGAGTATGTCTGCAGGCACACTATAGGAACTGACCCGGATGCCGCTGCCGGATATTGGATGCTCCTGGGTGATTTCAATTCCTTTTCCCCCCTGGACATCGCTACAAACCCATACTACAAATGGAAAGAAAGCGATCCCCGTTTCCTTGCCCAGAGTTATGTGCTGAAGAAAACGCCCTTTATTGATATAGTCCGGGAAAAGCATCCCGCAGAGATGCTGTCCACCTGGCTTACCTGGCAGCGCATCGACTATGTCTATTGTACGAAACCCCTGTCCGACAGGGTGGTCAGGGCGGATATCATCAAGGATGAATACGCCAATCCTGTAAGGGATCCTGATTTTGATTTTTACCATCCATCCGACCATCAACCCATTCTTGTCGACTTCCGGTTCTGAGTTTCTCTCCATTCCAGTTTGTGATTGATTTCACCGGTATAGTATAGAAGGGCTTCCAGAATTTTCTGCCGGTCGGTCATGCGCCCCTCCGGCAGATAGGTTCCTACACTTCCGACGACATGTCCGCCCTGGAAGAGGGGAGCGGCGAAACCGATGATTCCATGGCGGTCGTCCAGAATGTCGTACCCGTTCTGCTTTATCCGGGCAAGGGCGTTAGCAAGAGCCTGTTCAGGGGAGTCTGAGAGATAGATCTCCGGCCATTCCTCCCTGGAAGGAAGTCCGAGTCGGATGAGGCATTTCTCCAGATGGGCAGGCGTATAGTGCGCCAGTATCACGCGGCCGGCACATACAGAATAAATCGGGCGTTCGGTATTTGCCCGTACCACCAGATTTCGGTCGGGGGTTGTGCTGTAAAGCACTACCCTCTTATCGTTCCTGGCAACTGCCAGCAGGGCGGTTTCGTTCAGAAAGGCGCCGAGAGAGTCGATATCCTTACGTGCAATTTTGGTAAGTTCTGCATTATCTACGGGATGTCCGGTAAGATGATATAAGCGGTATCCCAGCTGATAGCCGCTACGCGGTGCCTCCTGCTGGACAAAGCCCCTTGCGGATAGTGACTTTACAATCCTGGTACATGTTCCCTTATCCAGGGACAGCGTCGTGGCAATCTCGGAAAGGGGATAGGTTTTGCCAGGATTCTCTCCAAGAAGTTCAATAATCCGCATTGCGCGGTCAAGCACTTGAATCATATTATTTCATTATGCGAAACTACGTACAAATATAAAGAAAAGATTTTGATATTATATCCCTATAATATACATTTGTATATACCACAATCCTGCTTTATCCATATTTCATATTGTGAAATAACTTTAAATCATACGCAATGCCAATCAAAGAAACCGGCGTGAGTTATTACGGGTTGAGCTACCCGGAGCACGCAAGAAAAGATTTCGAGGAAATGATTGCACATAACTGCAATGCTGTAATCCTTGCCCTGACGGAATTCGACATCGATTTCTGGTTCCCGAACATCATCGAGATAACAAAAGTTGCAAAGGATCTCGGTATGAAGGTTTATCTTGACACATGGGGTATAGGGAAATGGTTCGGCGGCGAACCGCCGTCATTGTTCCTGACCAACAATCCAGGCAACCGGCAGGTAAGCGCCCTTACGGGAGAGCCTCTTCCCCATGCATGCTTCAACACTCCCGCATTCCGGGACTATTTCTATAGGATTGTTGAAAAACTGGCGTGGGAGGTTCCTGCTGACGGCTTTTTCTGGGATGAACCGCATTATGCACTACCTAAAGGCATCGCGTCCATCACCGGAGGCGTGGCGGATGACTGGGCCTGCCGTTGCCCCATTTGCCAGCGCAAATTCGAAGAGCAGTTCGGCTATCCGATGCCGAAACTGCTGACACCGGAAGTTGTACAGTTTCGCGAGAATGAGGCTCTGGAGACCCTTCGGGTTGCCTCTGAAAAGATCAAAGCCATCCGCCCCGAGGCTAAAGTCATCTGCTGTGTCCATGCCACGCAGAATACTTACTATGTTACCGAACGCCGTGGTTACGACAATTGGGACAAGGTGGGTGCGACCAAAGCTTTTGACGTCTTCTCCACAACTATTATCAACTACTCTCTTCCGCAGAGTTTCTTCGTGAATATCACCAAACGGACGGTTGATATTGCCAGGAAATATGGCAAGGGCAGTCAACGCTGGCTTATGGGATATTTTAATGAGCCGGAGAATCTCGACCGGGTGAAGGAAATAGCTCACCTGTACAATGATATGGGAGTTGAGAGCCTTTTCGCATGGACTTATCGCGGCGGGCACGGTACCGTACTGGCCGCTCCGCACGCCCTTGCTCTTTGGGACAAACTTGGAGAAGCCTACGGCGAAGTTTTAGATCCGAAATATAAAATCAAATAGTTATGGCACAATACACTGATTTAGGATTTCTCGACAAGGCGGAGGCCTTGCTGGAAAAAGTACGCAACGAACAGTCGGAGAATATTTCCAAAGCGACCGACCTGATGGTGGAAGCTATCAAAAAGGATGAATTGATCCACGTTTATGGAGGCGGCGGACACACGACCCTT
>CACXHM010000222.1 GCA_902767465.1 uncultured Bacteroidia bacterium | reverse complement strand
TTCGGGAACGAAACCCCATGGAAAACTTATGCCCTGCAGAGCATCGGGAACGCCGATCTGAAATGGGAAACGACCGCCCAGACCAATATCGGTTTTGATTTCTCGATTTTTGACGACAGAGTCAGTATCGTGGTGGATGCTTACACCAAGACCACGCGCGACCTGCTTCTCAACTCCAACGTGAGCGCCACTTCCGGCGTCACCAAACTTTATCGCAACATCGGATCGGTGCGCAACAACGGTATCGAACTGACCCTCAAGACCGTGAACGTCAAGTCGCGCCGCTTCCTGTGGACTTCTGACTTCAACATCAGTTTCAACCGCAGCCGTATCCTCTCCCTCACCAACGATGAAAACCAGATGCTGACGTCCGTGAACTGGACCGGCAACTTCAGTTCTACGCCTTTGTATATCACCCAGGTCGGAGGACCTCTCACTGCATTCTACGGCTTCGTGTACGACGGCCTCTATCAGGTTGACGAGTTTTACAAAGCGGGGGACGGCTCCTATACGCTGAAGGAAGGCATCCCTACCAACGGTACTTCTACCGTAGGTCCCGGCCATGTCAAGTTCCGTGACATAAACGGTGACGGGGAGATAACCGATGCCGACAGGGTGATCATAGGAAGGGCTGAACCGATCCATACGGGCGGTTTCAACAACGACTTCCGCTATAAGAACTTTGAGCTTTCAGTGCTGTTGCAGTGGAGTGTAGGACAGAGGGTGATGAATGCGAACCGTATCATGTTCGAAGGCAACCAGTCAGCCCGCCCCATCAACCAGTTCGCTTCATATTCAGACAGGTTCATCGTGGGAGATCCCTCAACTTACTCAAGCGACAACAATGCCGTAGGAGGCGCAGGTCCGCTGGGATGGTATTCTTCCAAGACCCTCGAGGACGGTTCGTATCTGCGTCTCAAAACAGTGCAGCTTTCTTACAATCTTCCAAAGAGGATTCTCCGCAGACTGCACGTGAGCAAACTTCAGGTTTTCGTCTCGGGAAACAACCTTGCCACGCTGACATCCTACACCGGACTTGATCCGGAGGTATCCACCTATTACACAGCCCTTACTCCGGGCTTCGACTACTCTGCATATGCACGGAACCGTATCGTTTCTGTAGGAACCAACATCACATTCTAAGTCTATGAAGAAAGTCTTATATACTTTTTTGTTCGTTCTGGGAGTCGCATCCTGCGGTTTTCTGGATGTTCCCTCGGAAGATATTTACCGGACGGACACTTATTATACAAATGAGAACGATCTGCGTGCTGCGCTTGGAGGATGCTATGCTTCCATGACGGAGAGCGCACTCTACGGGCAGATGATAAGCGGCCGCATGGGCCTTTGGGCGGATTTGGGATACAATAATTATTCTGTCGACGTAAATACGGTTGCGGAGAATATGGTTACCACTTCCGATGCGAAGGTTCGCGGCTACTGGCAAAACTGCTACAAAGGAATCAACAGCGCCAATCTGCTGATTGCCAACATCGACAAGGCCAAAGACGTCTCCGCAGAAGACCGGCTGGACATACTCGGCCAGGCCAGGTTCCTGCGTGCATATTACTATTTCATGCTGGTGACCAAATTCGGAGCTGTCCCGCTGCGTACGGAGTTCGTGTCCGGAAGCGAACGCGACAAACTGCAGATGGCCCGTACGCCTGCAGCGGAGGTATATGATTTTATTATCAGCGAGATGGAATTTGCGGCCGGAGCTGTTAAGGAAATCGACGAAGTCTCCTCTCCCGGGGTCGTGAACAAAAGTGCGGTCTATGGAATGCTCGCGAGGGTGTGCCTTTACAACGCCGGATATCCCAACCATGCGCCGGGCATGTACGCCAAGGCCCGTGGCTATGCGAAGAAGGTGATAGACAGCGGCAGGCACCATCTGAATCCCGACTACAGGCAGGTGTTCATCAACTATATGCAGGATGTTTATGATCCTGCCGAAAGCATCTGGGAGGTAGAGTTCTATGGCAACAACAAGAATACCTATAATACTTCCGGAGGCAGCATAGGAAGGACGACCGGTCCCAGAAACAAGAACCTGAATACTACTTACGGGTATTGCCTCGGTACCGTGAGGGCGAACCAGTACCACTATTCCCTGTACGATTCAGGAGACGTCCGCCGGGACTGGAACATCGTTGACTATTATTTCGATTCCGAACATGACGGTACCCACATCGCGCTCAGCAACGTCTATTCCCGTTATGCCGGCAAGTTCCGCAGAGAATACGAAGTGGTGCAGCCGAGGGTGAATGATGCCGGACCGGGAAACTTCCCCCTGCTGCGTTTTGCCGACGTGCTGCTGATGTACGCCGAGGCCTGGGCGGCCGATATCGAGGCCGGCCCGGAAATGGAGGTGATGGCTTATGAGTGTCTTAACAGGGTCCGCCGGCGCGGCCACAACCTGCCGGAACTCGTGGCTGATTCTTCGGTGGATTTCCCCGTTACCTCAAACCGTTCAGCACTGCTTTCCGAGATTCAGGATGAGAGGGCCAGGGAACTTGCATACGAGATGCTCCGCAAGGATGACCTGGTGCGCTGGGGCATCTTCTATTCCAGGATGAAATCGGCCGAGTTGGTGCCGCCGACATCCATCAGCGCCTCGCTCTACACCTATCTTACACGCTGCCTGAACAATGTCCAGCCCCGCGACGTGCTTTGGCCGATCCCTGCTTCGGAAATGAATGTAAACGCTAAACTTGTGCAAAATGAAGGCTGGTGATATTATTAAAGTGATGGTGGCTGCTGCCATTGCCGCCACGCTGCTCTCGTGCAAGGATTCCTTCTACGAGCTGGGCTCCCTTTCCGACTTTTCCGTAAGCACGGAGAAAAGCGTTTACAAGGTAGGGGAGAGGGTGGAATTCAATCTGCGGTCCGACGCCGATTTCATAGTTTTCTATTCGGGTGAAGAGGGATCGGAATACGAGTACAAGGACAAGGACCATCTCTGGCCCGACCACATGCTGCTGGGTTTCTCTACGGCCACTTACCCCGACAACGGCACCAATCCCGAGAGCGGAAGGCTTCTTTGGTCGAACGATTTTCCCGAGGTGTACGAGCCTGAATGGATAAAGCTGTCCACCTGGCATGACATAACCGACAGGATAGTCTATCCCAAGCCGAGTCCGACGAACTACCTCCTCTACGAGACCCCTGCAGTTGAGATTTCAGATCTTTTTGCGGAAGACCCCGGTTCTCCCATCTATTTCTGCTGGGCTTTCAAGACTGAGGCGAACACCATCAGGAACCGTTTCAGGATCGATAACTGGCACATCTACGGCAAGAACACCGGACGTGAGTTCTATTCTTTCGCCCAGTCCGCCTTCGTGATGGTAGAGGGGCAGGGATTCGACATAGAATCTTCTGAACAGTACTATCCGCGCGTCACCGACAAGTACATCGTTTGGGACGGGGTTTCAAAGAGTACTGTCTTCAAGGACGGCTGGGCAGTGTCAGGCCCCATCTACTGGTCCGAGAACATCAATACCGGAAAGGACTCCGGAGTCACCATCAAGACTATCGGCGACCCGGTGAAAAGACAGCATAATTATTATTATGACAAGCCCGGCACCTACGAAGTGGTGTTCGAGGCCATCAATGCCAATGCGTCGAAGCGCACGTCCGCCATCGCAAAAACCACGGTTACCATCGAAGGCGAGGAGAGCGGCCAGAGCAATGTTCCTGTCATAGAGGTATCCACCGCAGAGGTAGAGATCCCGCTTTCTGCAATGAGCGCCACTTTCAACCTCCGTTGCTCCGCGGGATGGACTATCACGTCTTCCGACAGCCTGGTAAGCGTGGATCCCGTTGCCGGCAACGCCGGTGACCTGTACATGGTGAAGGTGAGCGTCGCCGACGGCGCTTCTTCCGAATCCATGCTTCAGATCAAGGCCGGAGATGCTTACAAGAACGTTAAAGTAGTGCTTAAACAATGAGAAAAGCTTTTGCAATAATCGCAGCGGTCCTGCTGCTTCCGGCATGCGAAGGCATGCACGACGGAAGCGGTGGAGTCCGCGGTCCTGTGCGTTTCGGGAGCAGTTTCGCCAGCCTTAAGAGCAGCGTTTCGGACGACCTGTCGCAACACTGGCTTCAGGATGACATGGTTGGCATCTTTGGCTCCGTGGACGGATTCAGTATCGGTGACAATCTCCCTTACGAAGTAGATCCCGAAACTCCTGGAAGCGGAATCGCCCGTTTCCTTGCTGTGAACGATGCAATAGTGTGGTCCGGAGAAGGAAACTATGCTTTTCAGGCCTACTCTCCTTATAATATCAACGATTTTGGCCCGACAACTGTGCCTTTCGAGATACCGTCCCTGCTCAAATATGCCTCTGCAGAGGACTTGTCTTCGTTTGCAGCAGTCGATCTTGTGAGCGCGCAGGCGACCATGTCCAAAGACAATGCCTCGATAGGTGAAAAGACTGACGTCCATTTCAGTTTCCGTCATGCTTTCAGCATCGTGAGGGCCAGGGTCTCGGCAGATGCATCACTGTCCGGAAGAAAAATAGTGAAAGCGGTGCTCTCGTCCGAAGTCCTTCCTCTCGCCGGCGTCAAGGGGACTGCAGATATCACGTCCGTCCCCGCCGTGCTAAGCCTCAAGGGCAATGCCGGCAAGGCGCTTACTATCGAATTCCAGGATGCCCCCTCTTTATCCGCAGCCGGATGCGGGCTATGGTTTCTATGCCTTCCTTCGGGAGATGAAACGGGGGATCTGCTCCTTTCCGTCATACTGGATGACGGCACTGTTTGCCCTTTCCATTATTCCGGAATAACCCTGAAAGCCAATTCGGTGCTCAATCTTAATGCTGCGGTGGGGGCTGACAGCGGATTTGGTTCCGGAACGACCCTTCCGGTATGCCTCTCTCTGGCCTGCAAGAGCACGGAACTCGTGAATGCCGGCATTGTCGGGAACTCCGTCTGTTTTGCAAACGGAGCCCGCATAACCAGGGATGACGGTCAGGCGGTCACCCTGATCGGCAATTCGGACAATCCCGCGATTTCGAGCGCGGCCTGGAGCATGGACGCCGCCTGGCATATCAGCGTCCCGGTTTCCGAAGAAGTTTACGGCACCGTCCGCATGGATTTCAAATACATGAGCCGCGGCATCGCGGGATGGAAGACTGAGTGGTCTTCCGACGGGCAGAACTGGGTCGAGGGTAATTCCTTCACTCTAAACAATTCCTCGCAGATGGTGAGCTGCACTTCATATTTCGACATACCAAGGATCAGTGCGGTTCCCGCCGGAGGCACCCTGCATGTGAGGATACGTCCCGCCAGCATGACCCCTTGCACCGGCGGCAGCGTCCCCTATGTGGATGAGCGTTCAGACCCGAGGCTGCTGCATTCCGTGGTTTTCACTCCATGCAGGCCCTTTTCTACGCCGGCTCCTTCGGGTGCGGTGATGTTCTGTCCCTTCGACGACTGCACCGACGGTGTGGACGCCGTAGGGCTCGGAGCCAGGAATCTGCTCGGGAACGTGGCCATGGACGGACCGCTCTATCCTGGATCTCAGAACTGCTGGATGCGCTACGGGTATCTGCGGCTTGGAATCCGCGGTGCTGAATCCCTTTTCCTTGCACCTGCCTTCAGCTCCGCCTATGCCAGAATAAAAGTTACAATGGATCTGGCGGCATATTATTCAGCCGCAGGTTCATATGATATTGGCTCAGTGCGCGTCGGAGTGCGCAACGCAGATACCGATGATGAAAAGACCTGCAGCAGTGCACAGCTCTTCGACGGACAGTGGCACAACGTCGGTTTCGAATTCAACGGCGTAGCTGCCGGCTCTACCCTGTACGTCAGGAGCACCGGACCCCGCTTTTATGTTGACAATATAACGGTTACAAGCTTATGAAAAGGTGGATATTTCTGATGCCGATGCTGCTTGCAGCCTTCGTGCTTTCATGCTCCAAGCCGGATGAATTACGCGGCGGAGGCAATGAGCCCGAATCCGAAAATGCTGAATATGCCCAGGGCTTTTCCGATCTGGATGAAAGCAGTGCGGATGCAGGCGGAAATGTGCTTCTTGTAAGTAACGTGACCCTTCCCAGGGCCTTCGCTCCCTGCCTTCATTCCGAGACCCTTTCGATAGGGATGAACGGATTCAAGAGCGGTTATTCCCTGATTTTCAAGGCCGATGACGGTGACGACCTTCCCGCGGAAGCGCAGAGCTTCTCCTCGGGAAAGCTCTCGTTCCGTCTTCCCGAGGAACTGGTTCCAGGGGAATACTCCCTTGCCGTAGTTTCCGGAGAAACGCGCCAGAGCCTCGGATACAGGTACGTCATGTGCGATACTCCCGCATCCGCGGCTGGCGTTAATGTGAGCGGGACGGTGCGCATCGGTTCGAACCCTGCCGCAAAGGTGGTGGTCTCCGACGGGTTCGCTTTTACAGTGAGCGACAGCGAGGGACATTACAACCTTGCATCGCAGAAGGCTAACGGCTATGTGTTCGCCCAGACTCCTGCAAACGCCCTTGCGGCCGTTGACAGATGCATCCCGAAGTTTTTCCAGTATCTGTCTTCGGCAGACCTTTCCGTGAAGGAGACGGCGGATTTCAATTTCACTCCTGTTGACAACACGGTGCACAGGTTTTTCCTCGTAACCGACCTGCACATCAGCGATTATTCAAACGATGATCTGGTTTCGTGCAACAATTATTTCATGCCAGACCTGAACGAAAGCATCGATAAGACCACGGTCCCCGCATATATCCTCACGGCAGGTGACCAGACCACGGAAGCCCGATGGGTCAGTTCCGGTTACGACCTTACCGACTGGAGGGACTACGTGGCAGACTGGAAACTCCCGATCTACCACTGCATGGGCAATCACGACAACGATCCCCAGTACGTGGCCTCCGACTGGAATGCCGAATCCACCTGGAAAAAGGTGATAGGCCCCAACTGGTATTCCTTCGACATGGGGAAGGTCCATTATATAGTGCTTGACGACATAGTTTATGACAATTCCTCCGCTACGAGGGTGAGGGGCTATTACGTGCACTTTACCGACTACCAGTTGGAGTATCTGCGCAAGGACCTGCTGAAGGTGGATTATTCGACCCCGGTCATAATAGTGTCGCACTGTCCGCTCTACCTTGCCAATTCGGTAAACACCGTTTACCCGCATTTTGACTCCTACGAGGACATAGCCGATTTCGTGGACTGCCTGAAGGGATTCAAGGATGTGCATTTCCTTACGGGACATACGCATTTCAATCAGAATGTGCAGGTGACTGAAAACCTCTTCGAGCATAACATGTGCGCGAGCAGTGCCTCCACCTGGCTCTGCGAGTGGTATACAAAAACAAAACTCCACTACTGCAGGGACGGCTGCATAGGAGGTTACCAGATCTGGGATATCGACGGGACCGACATCAAATGGCAGCACAAATCCATCGGCCGTTCCGTCGGGGACGGACAGTTCCACTGTGTCGATCTGAACCAGGTCCCGGATTATCTGCGCGACGACAGCGAAGCGAACGCCGTGCTGGTGAACGTGTACAACTGGGACTGGGAGTGGAAGGTTGAGGTATCTGAATTCGGAAAACCTCTCGACGTGCAGAGGATATACCGGCAGGATCCGGTTTACAAGATGATTTTCCCTACGCAGATATCCTCGCAGACAACCCCGGTGAACACCGGACATATTTTCCGCGCGGTCGCATCTTCGCCTTATTCCACACTGCAGGTGAAGGTTACCGAACGGTTCGGCAATGTGTATTCGAAAGAATTCAAAAGACCATATTCTCTAACTATCGCGAACTATGAATAGACTGCTTCATAGGCTGCTGCCTGCGGCGCTTTTACTTTTCGCCTCCGTCTCCCTGTCCGCCACGGTGGTGACGGGGCGCGTGAGCTGTGAAGGGGAACCGCTTGCCGGGGTGAGCGTATCCGACGGCGAAAACGTAGTGCTCACAGATGCACAGGGCTGCTATACCATCAAGAGCAAACTGGAACTGGGATATGTTTTTATTTCGGTTCCGTCGGGATACGAGGTCCCCTCGGACGGTGTCCTGCCGGTGTTTTTCAAGAGGCTGTCCGCTTCGCTCAGCAAAGCTTCGGCGGATTTCAGCCTGAAGAAAGTGGATCAGAGCAAATGTAATCTCATAGTATATAATGACATACATCTTGTCGGGGATAAGAAAGAAAAGGACCTTGAACAGGCCCATGAAGGTTTTTTCCCCGATGTACTTGCGGAATATGAGAAACTGAAGGATGTCCCCGTTTACGGGCTGACCGTGGGCGACATGACTTCGGACAATAAGTGGTACACCCATAATTTCGGCCTTCCGGAATATCTTAAAGAGGTTTCCGTGCTGCCTTTCCAGATTTATCATTGCATGGGAAACCACGACAACGACCTTCGCGGAGGCGGTGGCGACTTCAATTCTTCGAAGACCTACCGCGAAGTTATAGGACCCAACTATTATTCAATCAATATCGGGGCGTATCATATCGTGTTCCTCGACAACATCTTCTACGACCAGCCCGCCGACGAGAACGGCTGGGTATCTGCCAAAGGCTACCATACGCACCTGGACGGGGTACAGTTGAGGTGGCTCAGGAACGACCTTAAGAATGTGGCCCCCGATACGCCCATACTTCTGGTGGCACATGCTCCGTTCAGCCGTCTGGAAGGGGTTGACAAGGGTGAGGACCGCTTCCGGGACGGATTCAACGACGGTTATTACGGTGCCGACGTGCTGAACATGTTCCGGAAATTCGGGAGTGTCCATCTCCTTACAGCGCACACGCATGAAAACTATTTCGTGCAAATCAATTCCAGGGTTCTGGAACACAACAATATAGGAGTTTCCGCGGCCTCATGGAAAACAAAGCAATACTGTGGACTCAATATCATCCGCGACGGAGTTCCGGGAGGATATTCGGTCTATACAATCGACGGAAGCAACCTCAGCTGGTACTATAAGGCTGTAGGGTTCAAGGCTGATGAGTGCCAGTTCCGCGGGTACGATGTCAACGTCATCCCGGAAGAATTGCGGGAAGGAGCTCCCGACAATACCATCTGGGTGAATGTGTTCAACTATGACCCCGCCTGGACAGTGTCCTTGAAAGAAGACGGAAAGGACCTTGACGTGCAGCGTGCATTCATCAGGGATCCGCTGTACCGGCTCGGAATAGACCATACCAAGCTCGGCAAAGGGGCCTTCAAGTCAATGCCGAACAACCACATGTTCACTGCAAGGGCCTCCAGGCCGGATTCCTCCATAGAAATTACGGTTACCGACCGTTTCGGCAAGGTATATAAACAAACGCTGGAAAGACCGGCGCATTTCGGCCTCGACATGTTTCTCGGAAATAAATAAAGAATGACAATATGAAAAAGTTTTTTCTGTCCGCCATCATTTTGCTGGGCTTCCTCTCCTGCGAGACGGAAGAAAACAGTAAACAGCATTACCCGCAACTGGAGATAAGTTTTGCGGAAAGCAAGTACAAACTCCAGCTCGGCGTAACGAACCAGATAGAATTCACCGTGAGCGGCATCGAGGATGCCGATGTAGAGGTTGAAGCTACCATGAAAAACAAGGCATGGAGTTCCAGCGTACATCTCGACCAGAATACCGGAAAGGGTGTGCTGTCGGTGATGACACCTGAAAAGCTCGGGGTTACCACGGCAAAGGTCGTAGTCCGGGACGTGAAGAACGACAGGACTGCCACGGCCAGCATCGCGCTTGCAAGTACTGCAGAAGGCATGGATGACATCCTTGTCTATTTCACGGGCGAATCCTATACGGTGAACGCTGCGGGCGATCCCATAGAACTGGGCTTCCGTGTGGAAAAACTCGGCCCTGCCGTGCTTGAGACCCCGGTTGAGTCGGATGTGGTGACCCCTCTGAATGTGGTAGGAATCTCATATGATGCGGTAAGCGCCACTGGCACCGTTACCGTAAGTGCACCTGAGAGTGCCGGCGACGGCACCGTTTCGGTAGTGCTCAAGGTACGGGACGATTTCATGCGTGAAGCCAGCTGCTCAACACCCGTCGAGGTTATAGGCGTGCCCGACAAGCCCGTATCCTACAACTGCTATATCGTGAAACCCGGCGGGACTCTCGTCTTCGACAGCAAATATTCCACCATTACCAACGTGGAAATCGAGTGGCAGGACGCTCCCGCCCTCATCAAGTCCGTCTCCATCGACGGATCCGAGATCAGCGTCGTCACCAATGAGGGAACGCCCGGCAACGCGCTCGTGCTCGGCAAGAACGACAACGGCGACATCCTCTGGAGCTGGCATGTATGGGTCTGCGACTTCGATCCCGAAGCGACTGCCGTGACTATCAACGGATTTACCTTCATGGACCGAAACCTCGGTGCCGTAAGTGCCACGGTCGGCGATATCGGTGCAATCGGACAGGCATATCAGTTCGGACGCAAGGATCCTCTTCCGAGGCCTTTCTCCAAGGTGTCCTCAGGAACCGCTGAATACCAGCTGTTCAAAGCCGACGGCAGCCCCATAACCGTTGTCGTCGATTCCAAATACTATAAGATATGGCCTTCGAGCGGAACCATAGACCAGGCTACTGCCACTGCCCATCCCGATTACTTCATCGAGCGCAACGCCGCCACCTTCGCCTGGTGGGCTGGAATCGATGCGGATGCGGCAAAGGACTTCTGGGGCGGTGAAACCGGGGTGAAGAGCGAGTACGATCCATGTCCTCAGGGCTGGAAGGTGCCTGTGATAACCAAGGATGCCGACGGCAACGACGTGAATCCTTACCAGTTCGTAAAGGAACCCTCTGCCGTGGTCGATTCCAATAACATGGGCCTCCTCTATACGGCTGCCGACGGATCGAAACTCTGGCTGCCCTGCACGGGCGAACGTCCCAGGACGACCGGTCTTGCCAGCAGGACAGCAATTGAAGGCAACTACTGGCTCGGATCCTTCTTTAAGACAGAAGTGAGCGGATCCAACACGCGTGAGCATTACCGTCTCATGCAGTTCAGTTCTGCGAAACCCGATCAGAGGTGCCTTGACGGCCCCGAACTCAGGGCGCTTTACCCGTCTGTAGGAATTGGAGTCCGTTGCGTTAAGGAATAAGCCATGCTGAACAGTCTTACAGTAATACTTGCAAGTGCGGCGATGCTTCAGGGCGGGACACCTCCCGCCGCTGAGGCCGTCGCGTACAACAACGATATCAAGGTGGAACTTGCCGTGGGACTCTGGGGCATGCCGCTCCCGGTCGACTACGACGGCGACGGGGTGAACGACCTGGTGATTTCGGCACCGGACGTTCCCTATCACGGCACCTATTTCTTCAAGAACATCGGAACCAACCGCAAACCTTTCTTCGACAAGGCGGTTAAGATTTGCGAAAAAGGAGTCAACTGCTTGCGCGTCAGCTACGTGGACGGGGAGCCCAGGGTTCTGGGTAAAGGCATTGAATACGAAAACTATTTCAACGACTTCTATGCCAATCCCGTCAAAATAAAGTATAGGGGCCGCCGCATTCAGGACGACTACGGGGGAAACCGCTCCAACATGTGGAACTATGTCGATTGGGACGGTGACGGAGATACCGACGTAGTGGTTGGTGTGGATACCTACGATGATTATGGCTGGGACCGCGCCTACGATTCCAACGGCGTATGGACCAACGGCCCTCTGCGCGGACACGTGTATCTGCTTGAGAACGTGGACGGCACCCTCTATAACAGGGGACGCATCTTCGCGGACGGTGAGCAGATCGAGACGGAAGGGGCCCCGGTGCCGAGCGTCGCCGATTTCGACGGTGACGGCGACCTTGACCTGATCTGCGGTGAATTCACCGACGGACTGACCTGGTTTGAGAACATCGGCACCCGCGAAAAACCCGCCTTCGCAAAGGGCAGGCGCATAGCCAACAGGCACGGGGAAATACGTTTCCACATATCCATGATCATTCCGGTTCCCTTCGACTGGGACGGCGACGGACATGTGGACCTGATCGTCGGAGATGAAGACGGAACCGTGGCGTGGGTGAGGAATACCGGCAGGAAATATAAGGGAATGCCCCTGTTCAAATCGCCGCAGCTTTTCATGCAGAAGGCGGATCTCCTCAAGTTCGGTGCACTTTGTACCCCCGTTCCGGTAGACTGGGACGGCGACGGGCTTGAGGATCTGGTTGTAGGCAATTCTGCCGGGGAGCTTGCTTTCTTCAAAAATCTTACCGGCGGCCCGAATCCTTCGTGGGCTGCTCCCAGGCTGTTCAAGTGCGGCGGTAAGACGCTGCGCGTCATGGCCGGATACAACGGATCCATCCAGGGTCCTGCCGAACGCAAGTGGGGATATACCGTTCCTATTGTTACCGACTGGGACGGAGATGGCCGTCTTGACGTAGTCATGAACCAGATTTTCGGAAAGATCCAATGGTATCGGGGCAAGGGCAAGGGTAAACTCAAGCTTGAAAAAGCCCGCAACGTGGAAGTGGCCTGGGACGGTCCCGCTCCGAAACCGGAAGGTAACTGGTGGAATCCTGGACCATCCGAACTGGTGACCCAGTGGCGTACCACTCCTTTCGTGACTGATTTCAACGGCGATGGACTGCAAGACCTGGTGATGCTCGACACGGAAGCCTACCTCAGCTGGTATGAAGGCCGTGCCGACGGAAGACTGAATCCTCCCAAACGCATCTTCTGGTGCGACAACTGTTCGGACTATTACAATATGGACGGGGTACGCAACGCCGATCCCGGTCTGCTGCTGATGAACTACCGTCCGGGAGGCCGCGGCGGAAGGCGCAAGATCTGGGTTACCGACTGGGATCAGGATGGCCTTCCGGACGTGATTACCGATGCCAAGATGGGTGCTGCCTGGTTCAAGGGACTCGGTTGGGACGGAGAATTATACAAACTGACTTTCAAGGGAGATCTCACTTCCACTGAACTCGAACATCACACTACCAGCCCCGCTACGGTAGACTGGAACGCCGACGGAGTGCCGGATCTGCTGCTGGGCGCCGAAGATGGACATATTTATTACGTAGAACATTATCAATGAGAAAACAGTTATTGACTTTGCTTGCATTGGCCTTCCCGGTCATGCTTTTTGCCGGCATCAACGATGACAAGCCGATAAAGCAGGACAAGGTGGTATATCTGTATCCCGGAGGACAGGCCACGTCGAACGGCATCTACGAAGGTGGGGTCTATGTGACGCAAGGTGCAGGTGCCGACAACGGAAAACACGGGCCGGAAGAAGAAAAGGACGGCGGCAAGGTGAGCGGAATCGGTGACACCGCAAGAATGGAGATTTATCTCGCTCCCGATCCCAACGGCCTCATGGTGATCAACTGCGCCGGTGGATCGTACTCATCTCTTTCAACCCTGAACGAGGGATACTGTGCCGTTGAGTGGATGCTGAGCCAGGGCGTTTCGGTGTGCAACCTATTCTACCGCATGCCCTATGGCAACAAGATCATCCCTCTTACCGACGTGCAGAACGCTATGCGATACTGCCGCTATCATGCGCAGGAGTGGGGGATTGAAAAAGTGGGAGTCATGGGCTTCAGTGCCGGCGGGCATCTCGCCGCCAGCGCTTCCACCATGTTTACCGACAAAGTTACACGCCCGGATTTTTCCATTCTCTTTTATCCGGTAATCAGCATGGAGGACGATATTGCGCACGAACCATCCCGCAACAATCTTCTCGGGGAGTATCCTTCCAGAAAGGAGATTGCGGCCTACTCCCTGCAGCATAGGGTGACGCCCGAGACTCCTATTACATTTATAGGAGTCAGCGGTAACGACAGCAGGGTGCCGGTGCAGCATAGCCTGGATTATTATGCGGCACTTCGTGCAAACAATGTCATATCACAGATGCATGTCTATCCGCTTGGTAGCCATGGCTGGGGTTTTGGTGCTCCGCCTTACACCGAGCGGGACAAACTCGGACGCTACAGGCCGGTGTTCAGGACCGATCTGCTGCGTTTCCTGAAGGACGTGGCTTCGATGAAAAACGATAACTAAAACATAATGAGTATGGAAACAAACACCAAAAAGATTTATGAATCACCTGAAATTGTGGTTCAGGAGAGGCTTTCACTCATGTGTCCTCTCTGTACAAGCGTAAACGGATACACTGAGGATCTGACGGAAGAAACATTTACCTTTTAATTGTCTGCAGTCATGAAAAAAAGTATCGTTATCCTGGCTGCATTTGCAGCTGCCGCACTCGTTTCCTGCGAGAAACAGGAAGTGCGCCCCGCCGCTGAAGAAGGTTCCGCGGTCGTTTTCTCCGCTTCCCTCGAGGGAGCCACCAAAACCGTCCTTGCAGAAGGCAACAAGGTAGAGTGGCTGGCCACCGACAAGATCGCCATCTTTGACGGCACTACCGCCGTCGAATCCACCGCTTCCGGAGCGGGCGCTACAGCCAGTTTCTCCGCCACCCTTTCGGGTTCCGGTCCCTGGTATGCGCTCTATCCCTACAGTGCTTATGCGACTATCTCTTCCGACGTCATCACGACCAGCGTCCCTGCCGGGCAGGAAGCCGTAGCCGGATCATTTGCCGACGGGCTCAATATAGCCGTGGCCTATTCTTCCGGGACTGCCCTCGCGTTCAAGAACGTGCTGGGTTACATCAAGTTCAACATGGGATGCGACTTTATCAAGAAGGTGACTATTACAGGAAATGCTTCCGAAAAACTCGCTGGCAAGGTGGCCGTGAGCTATAATGCCGGCGAACCGGCCGCTACCGTGAGCGACGGTGTCGAGGCTATAACCCTTGCCCCTGCAAGCGGGTATTTCGAGAAAGGAAAGGACTATTACGTTGCGGTAATCCCTCAGACCCTGTCTGCCGGATTCAAACTGGTTTATGATGACGCATTCGGCGGTACCCACGAGTTTTCCACTTCCAACTCCGCCGTCATAGGACGTTCCAAGATCATCAACATCAATTGTGTTGACGGAGGAGTCCTTGTGGATGGCCCCATCAGTTTCGCTTGCGCCGCAGTAAAGGCCGACTTGCTGAAAAACGGTATCGGCGGAGGTATCGCCTCGGGCGAAATCTACATCAGCGAGGCCGCAGCCGTGAGCTATGCGCAATTATCTGCTTTCGACAGCGAAGTACCTGCAGCCGAACCATACAGGCGGGCTCCGAGCCTGCTGTGGACTGACGCCTCGGCAATCACTTCGTTTGATGAATTGAAATACTTTGTCGGTCTTGAACGTGCAAGCGGGAAATACCGTCTGCCATCGCTCTTCACGCAATGCACAAATTTGACATCAGTGCAGATACCATACAATATCACTGAACTGTCCAATTACTGCTTCCAGAGATGCACTTCGCTTACTTCCATTATCCTTCCGGAAGGATTGACAAATATTTACGGAAGGTGTTTTGCCGGATGTGCGGCTCTAAAAGAGTCGGAACCAGGGTCCGGAGTGTTCAAGATTCCTGCGACTGTTACGAATATAAGCACACAGGCGTTTTACGGCTGTGCGAGCCTTACCGAGGTTGACAATGCGGGTAATACTTTTGAAAACATCGGAATCGGGGCCTTCTCCGGTTGCACCGAAATGACCTTTAAATCCAGGGCATTTACGAGTTTGGAAACATTGGGGCGGGCTGCATTCGCACTTACATCCATCACACAGATGAACCTCAAAACGTCCAAAGTAACCGAGATTCCCGATTCGCTGTTCTATAATAACAAATCGTTGAAGACGATATTTACCAATAATAATATCACATCCATTGGAGCTTATGCATTTTACGGATGCAGCAGTCTCGAGCATTTCAATACATCCGGAAGCGGCGGTACGCTCGTGACTCCAAACGCCTGCACAAAAATCGGAACCGTTTGTTTCAGTCACTGCTATAAATTGGCGAAAAACGGCGCTACGATCAATGAGGGATTGACAACAATTGGAGCACGGGCTTTCAGGTATATGAAGGTGATGAGGAACATCGAACTTCCATCCACCCTTACCGGAGTCAGCTATGGACTTTTCTCAGGCAATAGTTCAAATCCCATGGAGGTGGCGATTGTATGTAAAGCCGTTACTCCTCCCGCAATGACTCATACCAATAAGAATCTCGCAGAAAATTACACTTATTCGGACATTACGTCGATAAAGGTACCTTCCGCTTCAGTAGATTCATATAAGGCTGCAGACGGATGGAAAGACTGTGCGTCCGTTATTACAGCGATTGAGTAGTGGAATGGAACTGACGATTCTTGATTTTATAGTCTTTTTTGTTTTTGTAGGAGGTGTGGCCCTTTTCGGCTGCAGCTTCTACAAAAGCAGCAAGAAGGGGGCTTCGGCTTTCACGAAGGCGGAAGGGGCTATCCCAACCTGGGTGGTGGGAATGTCCATCTTTGCGACATTCGTGAGTTCGATCAGCTTTCTGGGCATTCCAGGCAATTCATACGCGGGAAACTGGTACCAGATGACCTTCGCCCTCACCATTCCCATTGCCACCTGGCTCGCCGCCAAGGTGTTTATACCTCTGTACAGGGGAGTGGGAAGCGTAAGCGCATACCATTATCTTGAAATGAAATACGGCTACTGGGCCAGGTGCTACGTTGCCCTATGCTATCTGCTCACCCAGGTGTGCCGCGTAGGCTCCATCCTGCTGCTCCTGGCCCTGCCCATCAGCACCATGTTCGGATGGAACATAGGGGCGGTCATCATCGTGACCGGGCTCATCACCCTGATTTATTCGGTTCTCGGAGGAATCTCCGCCGTCGTGTGGACCGATGCCATCCAGGGCATTATCCTCATCGTGGGAGCAGTCCTCTGCGCGGCAATCATCTCTTTCGGCATGCCGGAAGGCCCTGGTCAGGTAATCAGGATAGGCGCGGAAGCCGGGAAATTCAGCCTCGGAGGACTCAGCCTGACGCTGAGGGAGCCCACTTTCTGGGTGGTGCTTCTCTATGGCATTTTCATGAACCTTCAGAACTATGGCATCGACCAGAACTACGTGCAGCGCTACATGACTGCCAAATCCACCGGGGAGGCGGTGAAGGCCACGCTTTTCGGCGGGCTTCTCTACATCCCCGTATGCATGGTGTTCTGCTACATAGGCACGGCTCTGTTCGCGTACTATACCGCGCAGCCTGAACTCCTGCCGGAAGGTACCGCCGCCGACAAAGTGTTCCCGTATTTCATAGTGCACGGACTGCCTACGGGCCTCACCGGACTTGTGATAGCGTCGCTTTTCAGCGCAGGCATGAGCACGGTCGCCACCAGCATCAACTCATCGGCCACCATCGTTTTTACCGATTTTTACCAGAAACTGCATCCCGGCGAGGATGACGGAAAGCGCCACATGAAGGTGCTTTACCTTACTTCTACCGTGGTAGGTCTCATAGGAATCGGAGTCGGCCTTGCGATGATGAGCGTGAACGGCATTCTCGAAGCATGGTGGAAACTCGCTTCCATCTTCAGCGGAGGAATGCTGGGCCTGTTCCTGCTTAGCCTCGTGTGCAGGAAAATCAACCGCACTGCTGCGGTAATCGGCGTCATTGTGGGGTTGCTCATAATAGTCTATATGAGCCTGCCGGTGTTCAAGAGCCCCATACATACTTATCTTACAATAGTTTTTGGAACCACAGGTATTTTCCTTGTGGGTTTCGTATTAACGAAAATATTCAATGGACATAAACAATCTGGAAAAATTCCTTCAGAAAATTAAGGATGGAAAGTGCCCTATAGGAGCAATAATCATGTTTTCTGACCCTTCGGTTACTGAACTTGCCGCAGAAACCGGATTCGATTTTGTATTCATCGACGGCGAACATGGCGAACTGGACCGCCAGACTGCCATGCAGCACATGATGGCAGTGCGTGGAACCGACTGTGCCTCACTGTACAGGGTGCCGGACTCAAGTCATACCGAGATAAAGAAGGTGATCGACTTCGGACCTGCCGGCATCATTGTGCCCATGGTAATGAATGCCGAGCAGGCCGCGGCTGCGATCGCAGCCATGCGGTACCCGCCTGTCGGAAACCGCGGATGCGGCTTCCGGCGCGGCCTTGGCTATGGTGCCAGGGACGTTGAGCAATACTGGGAGGCCTCGAGGCACGAGCCCCTCACCATACTCCAGATAGAGCATATCGATGCCGTACGCAACCTGGACAGCATCCTTGCCCTCCCTGGCCTGGATTCCATCCTGGTAGGTCCTTACGACCTTTCAGCTTCGATGGACAAACATGGACAGTGGGATGATCCGGAACTTTGTGCCGTTTACGACGAGGTTGCACGCAAGACCAAAGCTGCCGGGGTGCTCCTTGGCGCTGCGCTCGGAGGAGATTACGCTGCCTGGAAGCGGCGCGGAGTGGACTACATGGCTATCAAAGGCGACGACGGCGCCATGATCGACGGCTTCCGTCACGCCATGAAACAATTCAAGGAA
Organism: uncultured Bacteroidia bacterium; assembly: GCA_902767465.1. Taxonomy (GTDB): domain Bacteria; phylum Bacteroidota; class Bacteroidia; order Bacteroidales; family UBA932; genus Cryptobacteroides. The sequence continues at coordinate 8,325 of CACXHM010000222.1, read as the reverse complement.
GCGTAGCATGAGAAGGATATTGTTGTCACTGGCGCTCTTTGCCGGAATGGCTGCGGGGGCCGAAGCTGCCGTGGTAAGCGGCACGGTTACTTGCAACGGCACCGGAGTGGCGTCTGTAGCCGTTTCGGACGGGAGCAAGGTGGTTCTCACTGCCAAGGACGGCAGCTACACCCTCAAGACTCCGCTCGAGCTCGGATATGTGTTCATCAGCGTTCCGTCCGGATACGAAGTTCCTGCCGACGGTGTTATCCCGCGTTTCTTCAAGCGGCTGGACCCTTCGCAGAAAAAGTCCGTAGCCGATTTCGAACTCAGGAAGGTTGACCAGAGCAGGTGCAACATCATTTTCTACAACGACATTCACCTTACGGGAGACCCTGTTTATTTCGACCTCAAGCAGGTAAAGAACGGGTTCTTTGCCGACGTGAACGATCATTACAAGACCATCTCCGACGTGCCTGTGTATGCCATCACCCTCGGCGACATGACCACGGACTCCCGCTGGTACAAGCGCAAGTTCGGCCTTCCCGAGTACCTCGCCCAGATCGAAGCCAACTTCCCCGTTCCGGTGTACCATACCATGGGTAACCACGACAACAATATCAAGGGAGGCAGCGACATGGAGGCCTGCAGAACATTCCGTGAGGTGGTAGGTCCCTACTACTATTCCCTGAATATCGGAGGTTACCATTTCGTGGCCCTGGATGACATCGTCTACGACATGCCGCTGAACGAGCAGGGAAGGGTGGAGAAGGTGACCGGTTACAAGACCTATGTCGAAGCGCGACAGCTCAACTGGCTCAAGAATGATTTGAAGCACGTTTCCGAGACCACCCCGGTGGTGCTTCTCACCCACGCACCCCTCTACAGGATAGACGGAGTGGTTGACGGAGAATACCGGATCCGCGACGGCTTCACAGGCGGACACAGCGCCGAGGAAGTGCTGTACTTCCTCCGGAAATACCGCACGGTGCATCTGTTGTCCGGACATACTCACATGAACTATTACATTGCGCACGAAAACGGCATCCTCGAGCATAACTGCGTGTCCGTGGCAGGATCTTCATGGTACACTGAGGCATGCTGCGGCTTCAACATGAGCGCCGACGGCACGCCCGGCGGCTATGCCGTCTATACCATCGACAACGGGAAACTCAGCTGGTATTACAAGGCTGCAGGAATAGATTTCGAAGACTGCCAGTTCCGCGCCTACGACATCAATGCCGTGCCTGCAAAATACGTGGACGGACTGCCGGAAAACAGCATCCTCGTGAACGTGTTCAACTATGATCCAGATTGGAAGGTGAGCATCCGTGAGAACGGACGTGAACTGGACGTGCATCAGGTGTGGGTGAGGGATCCCCTCTATGCCATGGGCGTGGAAGGGCAGACCTTCAGCAAAAAAGGCGCTTTCAAGCCCCATAAAAACAGCCACATGTTCACCGCGAAGGCGGTTTCCGCCTCTTCTCCGGTGCAAATCACCGTCACCGACCGTTTCGGACGTGTTTTCAGCAAGACCCTTGAGCGCCCCGGCTCCTTCAGCCTGGAAATGCCGCTGGGCAGCAAATAGGCGCTACTGCGTTTTCTCAATCTGGGGAGGGAGCACAATCTTGGTGCCTCCCTCTTCTTTTTGGGCTCCTTCGAGTTCACCTACAAGCAGTTCGACAGAGTATCTTGCAAAATCTTCTATCGGCTGCTTGACATAGTACATGCTCTTTTCGTAGATATCGAAAGTGTCGGCATTGTTGAAACAGGCGAATGCACATGGAGCGGTTATGGAGTTGCGCAGCGTAGCCTGCCTGCCGAGCAGTGCCATGCGGTAAGTGGCAAAAACGAGAGCTTCAACTTTACGTGATATGGCGTCAAGGATCAGTGCCTGTATGTCGTCGTAGTTGCAATACCGCGGTTTGTGGACTCTTATGTTGTTGTCCAGCCCGTGCTGCACCATTTCATCTTTGTAACCTTTTTCCCTTTCGAGAATGGTCTGCATGGTAGTGTCGTACGATACGAATTCCACCTTTTTATGCCCGTCTTTGAGCAGACTCCCGGTCAGTTGTGCTGATGCTTTCCTGTTGTCGAGAAGGACGCTGCTGAGCCCCGAACCGGGAAAATCCCGTTCGAGAAGGACGGTTGGCAGTCCCTTGTTCCGATACCTTAAAATCGCTTCCTCCGAACCGACGCACGGGACTACTATCAACCCGGAAACATCTTTTTCGTAAAACAGGTCCAGAACTGCAGCCAGATTGTCGGGATTATCATCGGTATTCCCGAACATTACCATGTAGCCATGTTCCCGGGCACATTCTTCAACGCTTCTGGAGACAACGGCAAAAAAGCGGTTCGATATATCGGAAAGAACGACGCCGATGATGCGGTTGTTCCCGCTGCGCAGGGCCCTTGCAGAGTAACTTGGCCTGTAGTCGTGAAGATCCATGATCTTTTGCACTTTCAAGGTGGTCTCTTCGCTCACCCGGTAAATCTTCTTACCCTGCTGCATGTTGGTGAGTACCGATGATACCAGAGACCGGGACACTCCCGCTTCCCTCGCGATATCGTTTATGGTAGTTTTTCTGCGCTTTTCCATCAGCTTTTTATTATCTTTGCAAAGATATGTATTCTTTTCTGATTTGCCTCGCAGCCCTCGTTTTGGGCTATGTCGTTTATGGAAAATTCGTGGAGAAGGTTTTCGGGCCCGACCCCTCGCGCCTTACTCCCGCCATTACCAAAGCCGACGGTGTGGATTTTGTTCCCATGCCCACCTGGAAAGTGTATATGGTGCAGTTCCTGAACATTGCGGGAACCGGACCCATATTCGGTGCCATAATGGGTGCCAAGTTCGGTCCGTCGAGTTTCCTGTGGATTGTTTTCGGCTGTATCTTTGCCGGTGCCGTCCACGACTATTTCACCGGTATGCTTTCCATCAGGCACGGTGGAGCCGGGCTGCCGGAAATAGTTAAACAGTATCTGGGAAAGGGTACCCATGCGGTGCTTCTGGTATTTTCCATAGTGTTGTTGCTTTTGGTGGGGACGGTTTTCGTATTCAGCCCGGCCATCATCCTGGACGATATGGCAAAGATCGGTTCAGGCTCTTCGAGCATTATGATCTGGGTGGGGATAATCTTCGTCTATTACATTATTGCGACCCTGCTGCCCGTTGACAAGATCATCGGACGCTTCTATCCAGTATTTGCCGTGGCGCTGATCTTCATGGCCGTGGCCCTGTGCGTCTGTCTCTTTGTCAAGTGGCCCGCCATTCCCGAAATATGGGACGGCCTTGCCAACAGGGGCCCGTCAATCGGCCTTAAAGGACAGCCGATTTTCCCCTGTCTGTTCATTACCATTGCCTGCGGGGCTATATCCGGTTTCCATGCCACCCAGAGCCCGCTGATGGCGAGGTGCGTGAAGAATGAGAAGCTTGGCAGGCCCGTTTTTTACGGAGCCATGATAACTGAAGGGATCGTGGCCCTTATCTGGGCTGCGGTATCATCTTACTTCTTCTTCGACGGTGGAGCGGCGGCCGTGGGATCCGACCTTAGTGCTTCCGCACCAGCAGTGGTAACCAAGGTCAGCCGCAGCTGGCTGGGAGTATTCGGAGGTATCCTTGCCGTGCTCGGAGTGGTTGCAGCTCCCATTACCAGCGGCGACACCGCATTCCGCAGTGCGCGTCTGATCATTGCGGATTTCCTGCATCTGGAGCAGCGCAAGCATTTCAACAGGCTGATGATAGCCGTTCCTGTATTTGCAGTTGCTGCCCTGCTGCTCTGGTACAATATTGCCGATGAGAACGGATTCAATACCATCTGGCGCTATTTCGGATGGGCCAACCAGACCCTTGCGTGCTTTACCCTGTGGACCGCTACGGTCTGGCTTGCGCGAAACCGCGGCAGGCTGTATTATCTGATAACCCTGCTGCCGGCGGCATTTATGACTTCGGTCACCGTCACTTATATCTGTGTGGACAAGATAGGGTTCCGCATGCCTCAAACATGGATCCCATACATCGGGACAGGGGTTTTTGCGTTGTCATTATGTTTATGTTATATCTTGAATTCCCGCCTTTTTTCCAAAAGCGTTTGATTGATTCTAATTTTCTATATCTATGAAATGTGATACTAAAACCGCCGGGGCCGGCAATGTGGCAGAATTGTGGGCTGCACTGCCGGTATCTCCCGAATCTGACCTGAAACAGCTTGAATGCCAGATAAATGCAAATCCCGAAGAGTGGAGGGCTGCCGCGGAGTTTCTGACGCGTAAAGACCTCGGCTCCCTTGCCCTTGGGCGATACGACCTTACTTCGTCCGGCACCTATGCGAATGTTCAGGAATACGATACCAAGGACAGTTCTGTCTTTGAGGCGCATCGCTCGTATGTCGATATCCAAGTGGCGATCGATGGACAGGAACTTATATATGTAGCGGCTCTTGACAGCCTTTCTGACTGCTTACAGGAATATGACAGTGAGAAAGATGTAAAGTTCTGGTCAAAGGCATCCGCATCCCGGGCAGTAAAGACCGACAGCAAAAACTGGGTTGTTCTTTTCCCGTCGGATGCACATATGCCGTGCATGACGCTGGGGACACCTTGCCACATTAAGAAAATCATTGTCAAGGTGCCGTTCAAAGCATCCCTATAGCCCCTTAGCCTTGCCCTCGTCCCAGATGGCGTCCATCTGTCCGAGGGTCATGCTGCCGAGATCGAGTCCGCGTGCTGCGGACTCGGTTTCCATATATGTAAAGCGACGTTTGAACTTGTCACATGCCTTGCTGAGCGCCACGGAAGGATCGACCCCGTAGAGGCGGGCGGCGTTTATGAGGGCGAACATGGCATCGCCGAATTCCTCTTCGGCATGGGCTGCGCTAACTTCGCTGCTGCCGCTGCGACCTGGAGCTTTCTGTACTTTCATTCCGACTGCTTCCTTCGCCTCGGCTATCTCTTCATCCACTTTGGGCCATACGTCCGAGGGCTTTTCCCAGTCGAATCCCACTGCGGATGCCTTGTCCTGAAGGATGAAGGCTTTGCGGACCGGTTCGCAGCTCTTTGCAACGCCCTCGAGTATGGTCTTTCCGGCACGTTCCTTCTTTTTGCGGAGTTCCCACGCTTTGGCAACCTCTTCGGCGCTCATTCTTGGGCCGGAGCCGTCGCCGAACACATGCGGATGACGGAATATCATTTTCTCGCACATTCCGTTCAGGACGTCGGCGATGTCGTATTCTCCTTTTTCTTCAGCTACCTTGGCATAGAACAGCACGTGCAGGGAAAGGTCTCCCACTTCTTTGCAGAGTGCCGAGGAATCACCGGAGAGCACCGCGTCGGAAAGTTCATATACTTCTTCTATCGTAAGCGGGCGGAGCGACTCATTTGTCTGCGCTCCGTTCCAGGGACATTTCTCACGGAGGGTATCCATAACTTCAAGCGCCCTTTCAAATGCCGCGAGTTTCTCTTCTTTTGAGTGCATCGGAATAATTCTTATATTTGCAGACTTTACAACTGCAAAAATAACAAGAATCACGAATGAAAGCAATAAAATATGTCTCTGCCGATGAAGCGGTAAGCCACATTCCTTCCGGCAGCCATGTTCATCTCAGCAGCGTTGCGAGTGTGCCGCATTGCCTGATCCAGGCTCTGTGCCGCAGGGCGGATGCCGGGGATGTGCGCGATCTTCATTTCCACCATTTCCACACCGAAGGTCCGGCCCCCTACAGTGAGGAGCGATATGCCGGGATTTTTTTCGAGCAGGGCTTTTTCGTGGGGCCGAACGTGCGTTCCAACGTGAATGCCGGATGGGCTGACTATCTGCCCGTACATCTTGGCGAGAGCCAGAAGCTCTATCGTGAAGGACATATAAAGCTTGGCGCCGCCCTTGTGCAGGTCTCTTTGCCTGATGAGCAGGGACGTGTTTCTCTGGGTACTTCAGTGGACTGCTCGGTGGCTGCAGTCGAGTCTGCCGATGTGGTGATAGGCGTGGTCAATCCCAACGTGCCTTTTGCCTACGGAGACCTTCTCAGCCTGGATCAGTTCGACTATCTGGTGCAGGATGACACCCCTTTGGTAACCAAGGACTTTGCCGAACCCACTCCTACCGAAGTCCTGATCGGCAAGAACTGTGCATCTCTGGTTGAGGACGGAGACTGTATTCAAATGGGCATCGGAGCTCTTCCTAATGCTCTGGCAGCCCAGCTGGTAAACCATAAGAATCTTGGCCTGCACACAGAGATGTTTGCGGACGGTCTCCTCAGGCTGATCAACAAGGGCGTCATCAACGGGGCCTGCAAGGCCATTGACAGGGGAAAGATCGTGGCATCGTTCCTGCTTGGTTCTTCCGACGTGTATTCTTTCATCGACAAGAATCCCGACGTGCTTATGCGCGACATCAAATATGTGAACGATCCTTACGTGATCCGCCAGAACCCGCACATGAAAGCTATCAACTCCGCCACAGAGGTGGACCTCACCGGGCAGATCAGTGCCGACAGCATAGGCACCCGCATCTTCTCGGGCACTGGCGGACAGCTGGAATTCGTGCGCGGGGCTACCATGAGCGAAGGTGGCAAGAGTATCACGGCTTTCGCATCCCGCACATTGAAGGGGCAGGCGAAGATCGTCCCTCTTCTTAATCCCGGTGCCGGGGTAGTGACCCCCCGGGCAGACGCCCACTGGGTTGTGACGGAGTATGGTGCGGTTGACCTTTACGGGAAATCGCTTCAGGAAAGGGCTAAACTGATGATAAGCATTGCCCATCCCGATGACCGCGAAGCACTTGACAGGGCTGCATTCGAGCGTTTCGGACCTCATTGGAATTATATTTTTTAGTATCTTTGCAGGATATGGCAAATTACAGGATAATCGAGGTAACGGATGCCAAGGATATCATCCGCTTCGTGCGTTTCCCTGACAGTCTCTACAAGGGCTGCCCTCAGTATGTTCCTGCCCTGCACACGCAGGAGGTGAGAAATCTTACCAAGGATGCTGCCCTCGAGTACTGCACCCACAAGATGTGGATGGTGCTTGACGGAATCAGGGTGGCAGGGCGCATCTGTGCGATGATAAACCCTCGCTACAACGAGCGTTACGGCAAGAAATGCGTTCGTTTCGGCTGGTTTGATACTGTCAAGGACATAGAGGTTGCAAGGCTTCTTATAAATACTGCCGAAGCCTGGGCGAAGGAGCAGGGGATGGATACCATTCACGGCCCGCTCTATTATAACACGCTCGGCAAGCAGGGAATGCTCATCGAAGGATACGAGAACATCCCTCCCTTCAACTGTCTCTACAACTATCCTTATTATAACGATTTCATGGAGCAGCTGGGGTTCGAAAAGGAATGCGACTGGCTTCAGTACAAGATGGTTGCAAACCATGGAGTCCCCGAGAAGGCCCGCCGTGTGGCCAAGATAGTGGAGGAACGCTACAAGCTTCATTTCGGAAGTCTCGATCAACTTAAGAAGGACCCCGCTATGGTACGCAAGTTCTTCCGCCTCTACAGCGACAGTTTTGCCGAAACGGTATATAACTTCATTCCATTTACCGACAAGGAGATAGAACAGGAAGCTGCCGACAGCATGCCCTATATTACCGACAAAGCCAGCTGCATACTGCTTGACGAGAATGACGACATTGTGGCATTCGGAATTTCCTTCCCCACAATTTCCAAGGCTTTGCAGAAGGCCAAGGGCAAACTCTTCCCGTTCGGATGGTGGCATCTTCTGCGGGCCATGCACAATTTCGAAACCACCGACCTCATGATCAACGGCGCTGTCCCGGAATGGCAGAACAAAGGCGTGTCTGCAGTCTATTACAAGGAAATGGCCGACAAGGCCATACGTGTCGGCATGCGCTGGGCGATTTCCAATCCGCAGATCGAAAGCAACAGTGCGGTCAATATTTGGAACAGTTATGAGCATGAGCCTTTCATGAGGAGGCGCTGCTACATTAAAAAGATAGGAGAATAATATGGCAGACAGCAAGTTACTCGAAAAAGTACTGTCATTGCAAGGAAAGTTCGACTCTCTTCAGGAACAGCTTTCCAGTCCCGACGTGATGTCGGACATGAAGAAATATGTACAGCTGAACAAAGATTACAAGGAACTTGAACCTATCATCAAGGCGGGCCTGGACTACAAGAAAAAGCTTGAAAACCTCGCTTCTGCAAAGGATGTTTTCATGAATGAAAGCGATGCGGATCTCAAGGAGATGGCCCGCGAGGAAATTGCCGAAATCGAGTCGCAGATTCCTGAAATAGAGCAGAACATAAAGCTTCTGCTCATACCGGCCGATCCCGACGACTCCAAGAACGCTCTCGTGGAAATCCGCGGCGGTACCGGGGGAGAC
>CACXHM010000221.1 GCA_902767465.1 uncultured Bacteroidia bacterium | reverse complement strand
ATGTACATGTCGTCGATCCAGAAGCGGGTCTGCGGAGAGTACCCGTCCGCAAAAAGACGCTGCTGGGTTTCGTAGTCGAAGTTGCCGTTGTCGCCAAGATCATCTGCAACCGGGGCGCTCCACTGCCTGTCGGCATAGCGTATGCCCATCTCCCGGGCCCTGGCATCACCGTTCAGAATGTAGATTTCGAGCGGAACCGCCCCGAAAATGGAGAGGTCAACGTGATTGTTCTTGTTGCACTGATGTTTCCTCGGGCCATAGAAAGGTTCGAAATGCTTTATCAGCACAGTCTCCAGAGAATCATTTCCGCTGTTGCGGGCAAACTCAAGGGAATTCGTCCAAAGGCTGAGGATAGGGTATGTGACATACCTGTCCCAGCCGTAGGCGAACTCACCGTCATACCCTTCCGGGGCATAGGCAGCAGGATCGGTAGAAAGGAACTGAGCGGCAATCGCATTCCCAACCTTTACCGGATCGGCCTCTGGGGGAAGGTTACGGAAAGATGACAAAGAATCCCCGCCGCAGGCGCACAGGGCGGCGGCGAGGATTGCATAAAGGAAAAACCTGAACTGTTTCATTACTTGGCAGTGAAATAGCCAGGGGTTCCGGCAGCATCTATGCGGGCATAAGTGGCATTAGCCTTGGTGGAATCGAATGTGGTTCCATTTCCGCCGACCAGAGAAATGCATCCATAAAACATATAATTCGTCCCGTCATCAACAACGGACCAGTCTTGAGATGGACTCACATATATTGTCTTCAGTGAAGCACAATTACGGAACATATTATGGCTGGCAGTTGCTGCCGAAATATTGAATCCGGAAAGATCAAGACTCTCAACCTTGCTGCAGTTGCTGAACAGATTCTGCAATCCATTCGAAGGTACTGTTACATTCCATCCCTCAAGATTGATTTCGGGAGCCTTGTTCACTTTGTAGAACGCCTTGGTCAAAGTCGTAACGTTGGTCGCTTTTATGCCGGACAAATCAAGCTTTTTAAGTTCAAGGCACTCGGCAAAAGTCTCGTCAAGAGAAGTAAATTTACTGCTAGAGCCCACGTGCCATGTTGAAAAATCAAGTTCAGTGAGCTTATGGCAATATCCGAAAGCTTGTTTCATAGTCTGCACTTTTATGCATTTCCATGCCTTGACATCCAAGGTAGTGAGATTGGAACAATTGTAGAAAGCCGCATCAAGGTTTAGAAGCCTTTCACTAAGGGCGGTCCATCCGCTCACATCAAGATCCGTAAGACTGGTGCAGCCGTAAAAACACTGTTTAAGGGATTCGAGGTTCGAGACATCGAGATTGGCTACATCTACCTTTGTAAGGCTCGCAAATTCAAAAAACCAGAACCTCATGCTCCTGGGATAGGTCCTGCTGCCGAATTCAACAGTCTTTGCATTAACCTTTGCACCATACCAGGGAACCTGGGAAGTTGCGCTCCAGGTTGCACCATCGGGAGCTGCGCCATAAGTTTTCGAAACGGCACCATGAAGTGCAGCATTTGCAGCGCCGTCGCTGGCCTTTTCATTGATAATCAGGGTTCCGTCTTCGTAAAGTGCGGAACGTACCGACTCGGCTGTCCATGAAGCCTTTGCGGGAAGGGTGACGCTCCTTCCTCCGGAAAGATTCTTTCCGGTCACGATATAGTAGAAAGCGTCGGAACCCGATTCAAGCACAAAAGTGAAACCGGTGTCGCTACCGGGAACCGCAATGCCATAGAACACGGCTCCTTCACCGGCGGCATAGCCCGTGATCTGAGCGTTGCAATCGCCTTCGAGAGCAGTGAAGGAATGTGAAGCAGGGGTATATATTGCCGATTTTGCCTGTGCAAGACCTGTAGCATAAGGCTTGGTGGTTCCGTGCACGTTCAGCTTGTCGCCAGCGGCGGCACCAGGAACATACACCTCCATGTAACGCGCTTCGGAAGAAGCAAGGGAAATGTTCAGCACGACCGTGCCGGCATCGTAAGTATAGGCGGCATTTGTTGCGGAAAGGAAGAAAGCGTCCGCT
>CACXHM010000220.1 GCA_902767465.1 uncultured Bacteroidia bacterium | reverse complement strand
TTTAAATTCTCCGGGCAATAAGTGTAGGCCTGGCGGTTTACGCCCGAGGCAGTGAGAGATTCGGCAGCCACGAGGTTCTGTCCGTAGATATGGGCAGCGGATGCCGATTCGCGAATGTCCGCCATTCCTTCGGTACGACGAGTGGAACTGCCTCCGAGGGTGCTCTGAATCCACATTGCAGACATAGGGTAGGAGGCGCTCTTCTTGATGGAGATTCCGTCCGCGAGGCAGTTGCGGCCGTGTTCGTGCGATTCGTAGAAACCGCATTTCATGCCGTATTCCTCACGGCATACCCGGGTGGCATTGTCGAAGTTTTCTGCAAAAAGTTCCCCTATCGTGCGGCGGAAATCCCACAAGAAACGTTCAGTGGCTTCGGTGCTCTCTATTACCACGCCTGCCGTTGCGGGCAGCCAGGGAAGAAGGTCATAACCACGCCTTGCCTTGAACTCTTCGCACATGCGCGGAGTCCAGGTCTGTGCTCCAGATTCATAACTATCTATCAGCAGATACTGTATTCCATGCTCGCCGAGCAATCCCCCGGCAGCTTCTTTATACATATCGAGGTAGCTGCGAAGATACTGTGCAAACGCTTCCTTGTCAAGTTTGTCCACCTCCAGTCCGGTCGCCTCTGCGGATGCAGGATGATTCTTTTTGCCGGTGAGCGACGTGCCGAAACGATAGACCATCCATCTGCCCTCAGGGGCCGTCCAGTCGAGGATTCCGTCTTTGCAACGATCGGTAATGTCGATGACTTCCGATACTTTTGCATCCGGATCGGAAGGATACAGTTCCAGGTCGCACGGGGTTGCAAAGCCGGCCTTTTCTTCGAAGTGGTTGATGGGCAGATGGCTCAGCAGATTGAATTCTCCTATTTCACTTGCAGGAGCGGCTGGTTCCTGAAGAATTCCGTAATGGTATCTGGCCTTGGGATTTGCATGTTTAAGACGCCAGAATCTAGCCGAAGCTCCGGGGATATATTCGGTTTGCTGCTGAGCGGCTCCCTGGGTGATTCCGCAAAGGGTGGTCCAGTTGCGGCCGTCACTGCTTATCTGCAGGGAATCCTTGCAGGTGGCAGGCACTCCATGACCTCCGCTGCGGGCAGTGCGGTTCACTATGGTGACCGCCCTGAAACTCTGAGGCTCAGGGAACTCATACTGTATCCAAGCAAATCCGTCGGGCCCTGCAGGGAGAAGCCCCGCATTGTCAAGATCGCCGTCGGTTAGGGTTGCAACATCGAAATGCCCGCCGCTGGAACTTACCCGGGCACCAAGTTCTTCCAGCGTCCTGTAGTCTTCAGGAAGTTTCACGGCATAGACCGCAATATCTTCATAATACCACTCGGGTATGGGACCGTTCTGGTGATTGTTATATTCGAATGGCAACGGCACGTTCTGGAAACGGCTGCTTACCGTAAAAGGCTCCGGAAGAGGCCCGTGATAAGCTTTTCCACCTTGCAACGACATTGTTCGCCAGGTAAGCTTTTTCATGGCATCTTCCGGTTTCACCCAAGGGCCGCCGGTAGAGCTCCAACCGGGGGAACTGGCTATGGCCACCTCCATGCCTAGTGAATCCGCAAGGGCTATGGCTCCCTTGAAAGCATCTTTCCATTCCGGGGACATATAATCGAGGCGTTTCTCCACTATCTGAGGAGTGTGAAGCGCCGCATCAAAAACATGGAAACCCCCGATGCCTACACGGTTCATCCAGAGGATATCACTACGCAGGCCCTCCGGAGTTATGTTCCCGTTCATCCAATGCCACCAGACCATGGGCTTGGCGCTCTGCGGCGGGTTTTCGAAGGCCTGTCTGAGGCTGTCGTATTCTTTTTGATCGAAATGCGGAGCACTGCATGCTGCAATGGTCAGCGCGAGAAGTGTAACTTTAAAAAATGGGTGTGGCATCTATTCTTTTGCTAATCAGTTACTTGTTTTTCACCTATCCGATCCACTATCAGTGCAATGGCTCCGTCTCCGGTGACATTGCATGCCGGACCGTAGCCGTCAAGTGCAAGGTATATGGTCATGAGCAAGGCAGTCTGTTCCGGGCTGAAGCCGAGAATTGTTTCAAGCAGTCCTACCGAGGCCATCAGAACTCCTCCCATCACCCCCGGGGAAGCTACGGTTGCAACCGCCTGCATCAACACGAAATTCAAATACAGGGCAAACGGAATCGGTGTCCCTGTAATGTAGGCTACCGCGACTGCAGTGGCTGCCAGTTTTATGGTAGATCCGCACATGTGGACATTGGAGCACAAAGGGATTGTAAAATTCGCGACATCCTCGCTCACGCCGTTTTTGAGGGTACATTTAGTAGTGACCGGTATCACTGCGGAAGATGAGCAGATGCTGAATCCGGTGAGATATGCAGGCAGCATGTTCCATAGGCACTTGAACGGGTTCTTCCGGGCGATG
>CACXHM010000219.1 GCA_902767465.1 uncultured Bacteroidia bacterium | reverse complement strand
GCTCAAGAGAGTTATCGGTGCAGGTGCCAAGTTGAACTACCTGGTTCGTCCCGTAGTCAATCAACAGCCCATGCGCCTCCCGGAAGGTCCCGGTAATTCGCCGGTGAATAAACCTGTGGGAATAAGCAGTTATCAGCCTTCAGCAAACCCGGGGCCATTTGTTTTTCCGGGTCTCACCAAAATCCAGATAGAGCCCCATTTGCAGCCTTCATGCAATTTCGACAACCTCGTGCCAGGAGACTGCAACAGGCTCGCTATTTCTGCAGGGGAGAATATTGCCGACAATCCCGGGAAGACTCCTTTCAACCCATTGTTCATATTCGGTGGCCCTGGACTTGGAAAGACACATGTTGCCAACGCAATAGGTCTTGCAATCAAAGAGAAACATCCAGATCTGGTTGTGCTTTATGTAACCGGCAACCAGTTCAAAACACAATATGTCGATGCCGCTTTCGTTCGCAACAAACTGAACGACTTCATGGCTTTTTACATGAAGATAGACGTGCTGATCGTAGATGATATTCAGGATCTGGCCGGACAAGGCAACCAAACAGCCTTTTTCAATATCTTCAATCATCTGCATCAGAACTCAAAGCAGCTCATCCTCACCTCCGACAGGGCTCCCGCAGACCTGCAGAATTTCGAAGACAGGCTTCTTTCCCGGTTCAAATGGGGACTTTCGGTCGAACTTACCCATCCCGATTACGAAACCCGGCTCGCAATGCTCAGGTCCCGCGCTTTCCGCGAAGGAATGAATATCGGACAAGATGTGTTGGAGTATCTCGCAAGCAATATCCGCACTAACTTCCGCGAACTCGAGGGAGCACTGATATCCGTTGCTGCCTACTCAGCAATGGCAAAACAAGACAATTCTGTGGAGATTGCGTCCATGGTCACCCGCAAAATTGTCGGCGATGAACCCGGGAATCTCACTATCGACAAAGTACAGAAGACGGTTTGTGATTATTTCAATATCACCCGCGATGCCCTTCTGTCGGTATCACGCAAACGCCAGATCGTGCAGGCCAGGCAGATTTCCATGTACTTGAGTCGCAATCTCATTCCAAACTGCTCTCTTTCCACCATCGGTGCGGAAACCGGGGGAAAGGACCACGCCACCGTCCTGCATGCATGTACCACCGTTTCCGACCTTATGGCAACAGACCGTACATTCAAGAAGTATGTAGGAGATCTGCAGGGAATGCTTAATTCCGCAAATAAGTAATTATTATTCAATTAGTATAATATGACTTCTGAAGCAGTACTTGAAATATTCAAGGAAATCACGCGTATTCCCAGGGAGTCCGGTCACGAAGGTCCAATGACAGATTATCTGTGCAATTGGGCCAAGGCACGCGGACTTGAATACAAAACTGATCCTATTGGCAACGTCCTCATTATTAAACCTGCAAGCCAGGGAAAAGAAGATGTGCCAACAATCGTGCTTCAGGCGCATCAAGACATGGTCTGCGAAAAAATTTCCGGTTTTGATTTCGATTTTTCAAAGGATCCGATACCTTTCGAAATAGAAGACGGATGGATGATCGCCAAAAACACCACTCTCGGAGCAGATGACGGAATCGGAGTCGCGGCCTGCCTCGCATTGATGGAAAGCGGAACGCCCTCAGGACGGATCGAAAGCCTTTTCACAATTTCTGAGGAAACGGGGATGGATGGTGCCAACGCTCTTGAAGAAGGATTCTTTACCGGAAAAACACTCATTAACCTTGATTCCGAAGATGAAGGGCAGCTGTTCATCGGCTGCGCCGGAGGAGAACATACCGATGCTGTTTTCAAATATGAAACAGAGCCAATAAAAAACGACTACTCTATTATTGAACTTCACATTTACGGTGCTCAGGGCGGACATAGTGGTGACGATATCAACAAACATCGCGCAAACACGGTTAAACTCATGTCTGACTTCCTCGCGTGGCGCTTTACTTCCGGAGAATTGCTGCTTTGCAGCATAATTGGAGGAGGGAAGTCAAATGCAATAGCCCGTGATTGCACTGCCGTGGTCGCAGCAAAGGATGCTTCATCGCTTCTTGCCGCGTTCGAGACTTACGCAAGGGAGCAAAAACACGAATATTCTGACACAGAACCAGGCCTGAGTTTCAGCGCAGAGCCGGCAAAATGCTCCAGGGCAATTTCTTTCGCAGTTGCATCGAGGTTACTGAAAGCTCTCGCTACTTGTCCACATGGTGTAGAGAAGATGAGTCCCGACATCGAAGGGCTTGTCCAGACATCGACCAACCTTGCAGCCGTAAGTATGCCGGAAGACGGAGTAATCAAGGTGGCCACCAGTCAGAGGAGCAGCGTAGAGGCCGAACTTGATGCACTTGTAAACAAGGTTGCCGCAGTTTTTACCAAAGTCGGTGCCGAGGTCTCAAGTTACAGCAAATATCCCGGATGGAATCCAAATCTCAAATCAAATATCCTTCAGATCTGTGTCCGGTCGTATCGCATGCTCTTTTCGCAGGAACCGCTTGTGTTAGCCATTCATGCGGGTCTCGAATGTGGTCTTTTCCTTGAAAAATTCCCCGATCTCGATATGATATCTTTTGGTCCCACACTTCGCGGGGTACATGCTCCCGGAGAAAAACTGGAACTCGCTTCCATGGACCGGTTTGTCAAACTTCTTGACGATGTAGTATGCAACTTCAAATAGCCCCCTCTATTCTTTCCGCCGATTTTGCCCGGCTTGGAGCCGACATAGAAATGCTCAACAAAAGCGCCGACCTCATCCACCTCGACATAATGGACGGCAGTTTTGTGCCAAACATTTCTTTTGGTTTTCCTGTAGTAGAAGCAGTTTCAAAAATTGCGACAATACCCATGGATGCACACTTTATGGTAGTGCATCCTGAAAGATGGGTCAAACGCTGTGCGGAACTGGGCGTAAGCATGATGAGTTTCCATCTCGAAGCCGCGCGTGAAGACGCGTCAACCATTCTTGCAGACATTCGTTCGCACGGAATGAAGGCAGGGCTTGTTATCAATCCGGACATAGCCGTTGAAGATCTTTTCCCTTTCATCGGCCAGGCAGATTATTTTCTTATAATGTCGGTATTTGCCGGATTCGGAGGTCAGAAATTCATTCCTGAAAGTTTGGAAAGGATAGCCGTGCTGAAGGCGGAACTTGACCGTCGCGGCAATTCAGCACCCATAGAGGTTGATGGAGGTGTAAGCAATGCCAATGCAAAACTTCTCGCCCAGGCAGGAGCAAGTATTTTTGTAGCCGGAAGTTCTGTATTCAAGGCAGATAATCCCGCTACAGCTATTTCTGAGCTTCGAAACTCGCAATAGCGCCTTCCAACCTGTCTTGCAGGTGCTTATCTAAATAAAAGAGATTATCGGAAAAGAGTTTCTCCAACTTGAATCTGCCGTCATCGCTGTTTAACAAGACAGCATTGCGGCAGATTTCCGCATAGAGACGTTCAAGTGCTTCGGCAGGGTCATAAAAACGTCCGGTCAACTGATGCAGAGAAACAGGATTCGGGAGAGCAGGATCAAAGGTGACCTGGTTCAGATTAAGTCCGATTCCTACAATGCTCTCAGTGATCATTTCACCGTTTAGAATGTTCTCTATCAACATCCCGCAGATTTTCTTTTCACCAACCCAGACATCATTTGGCCATTTGATTCTTGCACTGACTCCCTCGGAAGCAAGAAAAGACAACATGGATACCGTCGCCAGCTGGGTGATACGAACGCCCTCAGTCGCCTTAAGTTCGCGAAGATTTGATTCACCGAAACGTAGCAACAAACTGAAAGTCAGGTTTTCTCCCGCAGGAGAGACCCATGTATGACAGCCCTGACCACGCCCCGCTGTTTGAAAAACGGCTGCTATCACTGACAGATTGTCAAGTTCTGACATCCTTCTGCGAATATCCAGATTCGTAGAATCGGTGCATTTCAGCCACTCGATAGGGCATTTAGTATGTGAAAGTATCGATTTTGTCACTATATTTGTATATTTCAGTGCAAAAATACAACTATTATCGAAAATGGCGAAAAAACAGAATAGGAAGGTAGTGTTCCGCCTAAACTTTTCCTGGATATATTTTATCCTGATACTTGGGATAGGATATATGCTCATGAACAATAGCGGGCCCGGTCCTCAAAAGGTGGAATGGTCCCAGGTTAAGCAGATGATTCTTGACGGAGACGTCAAAGACGTGCATTTTGTACGCAATGATTATAAAGGCAGTGTCACAATACGACCGGAATCCCTGGGAAAATATTCTGAACTCTTTCCCGGAGGCCAACTTCCTGCAAAGTCTCCGCATTTTACTTTTTTGGTATCAGACAAATTCGAGGCCGAAGCAGAGTTCGAGAACCTTAATTCCGAGCTTGCCATAACTGTTCCTGACTCCACGCCCGTAAAGCTATACATGGAGAACGATGCCAAACTCTGGCGGAATGTTCTCGACTGGCTCATTTGGCCGCTGCTTCTCATTTTCATGTGGATTTTTATGTTCCGCGGCATGAGCGGAGCCATGGGGGGCAAAGGACAGGGCGGCCCGGGAGGCGGAATCTTCAATGTGGGGCGTTCCACGGGCAAACTTGCCGACAAAAATTCCGTTAATGTTACTTTCAAAGACGTTGCCGGACTGTACGGTGCCAAGGAAGAGGTTATGGAGATTGTAGATTTCCTGAAGAATCCTCAGAAGTATACAGCTCTCGGCGGCAAAATCCCCAAGGGTGCACTGCTGGTTGGGCCTCCCGGAACCGGTAAGACCCTCCTTGCCAAAGCCGTGGCAGGGGAGGCCAATGTGCCGTTCTTCTCAATCAGTGGCTCCGATTTCGTGGAAATGTTCGTCGGGGTTGGTGCAAGCCGTGTGCGCGACCTCTTTGCCCAGGCAAAGGAAAAAGCTCCTTGCATAGTTTTTATCGACGAGATAGATGCAGTTGGCCGTGCCCGTGGCAAAAATGTTGGATGGTCTTCCAATGACGAACGGGAAAACACTCTCAATCAGCTCCTTACCGAAATGGATGGGTTCGGTACCAACAGCGGAGTAATTGTTCTGGCAGCGACTAACCGTGCCGATATCCTCGACAAAGCACTTATGCGTGCGGGACGTTTTGACCGTCAGATCCATGTTGAACTCCCCGAACTCAAGGAACGGAAAGAAATCTTTGAAGTGCATCTCAGGAATCTGAAAACTGCAGCGGATTTCGATGTGGAATTCATGGCAAAACATACACCCGGCTTCTCCGGAGCAGACATTGCCAATGTTTGCAATGAAGCCGCCCTGACTGCTGCACGGCGAAACAAACAGGCTATCGATAAACAGGATTTCCTGGATGCTGTCGACCGTATAGTAGGAGGCCTTGAGCGGAAGGATTCCACCATCATGACAGCCTCGGAAAAGAGAACAACGGCATATCATGAGGCCGGACATGCTGTTGTAGGATGGCTTCTTCCCTATGCTGATCCTGTCTTCAAAGTCAGTCTTATACCACGCGGACAGGCGCTCGGCCTCACCTGGAGCCTGCCAAGCGAAAGGAAAATCCATACCAAGTCCTGGATGATGGATGAGATGTGCACTTTGATAGGTGGCCGTGTCGCAGAAGAAATAATCAACGGTGAACCTGCATCAGGTGCCCTTAATGACCTTGAACGACTCACCGCCATTGCATACAGCATGGTTCAGTATTACGGAATGAGCGACAAGGTTGGAGAACTGTCTTTCTACGATTCATCCGGTACACGCGGTTATGAAATGACTAAGCCATATTCTGAGAAAACAGCAGAATTGATGGACAAAGAAGTGAAAGCTATCGTTGACGAAGTACATGCACGCACGCTCAAGATACTTTCAGACAACAGGGACGCTTTTGAAAAAGTAGCAAAACTCCTTCTCGAAAAAGAAGTCATCTTCGCTGATGATCTGGAAGCTATTCTTGGACCAAAGGTCAAAACTGATGAAAATGAATAAGGTAATACTCAGATCCATATCAGGCACAGTATTCGTCCTTGTAATGCTGGCCGGTCTTCTGCTCAACAGGTTTTTGTTTGCAACGCTTTTCACCTTTGTTGCAGCTGGAATGATATGGGAAGTGTTCAGCATTTCCAAGTCAAAAAGTGACAGACTTTTATGGACGCTGGCAATCCTTTTCTTCATAGCTTTGATTTTCCTCCTTGCTTTCAGGCACGGGGAGTTCTCCGGGAAATTGTTACTTTGCCTTTTCATAATGATATGGAGTTCCGATGTAGGAGCTTTTTGCATTGGAAGCCTTCTTGGGCAGAAAGCCGGCAGCCACAAACTTGCGCCTACTATTTCTCCCAATAAATCATGGGCAGGTTTCTGGGGAGGAATGGCGTTCAGTATTATTGCTTCGCTTATCCTTCATTATTTTGGACTGCTCAGTTTCCAACCCCTACATTGCATTGCATTTGCTGCAATCGTTCATTGTTTGGGTGTTTGCGGAGACCTGCTCGAGTCAAAGTTGAAAAGAAAATGCGGGGTAAAGGATTCGAGCAATCTGATTCCGGGTCACGGAGGTCTTCTCGACCGTTTCGACAGTTCGCTCGCCGCCATCCCCGGAGGATGTTTATACCTTCTCATCTTCAATCTGCTTTAACTATGCCAAGAATTGACCACGACTCTTTAGGAACCCTTGCAATTGTCTTTGTAATTGCCGCCATTGTCATGGTGCTGAGTTATCGGCTCATAAGCATCGCATGGCTGAAGTGGGGAATAATTACTTTTGGCTGGATATTCTGCATCTGGCAGGTATTCTTTTTCAGGGTTCCTGACAGAACCGCTGCTGGAACCGACACCCTTGTAAGCTCAGCCGCAGACGGAAAAGTTGTGATCATTGATGAGTGTTTCGAAGATGAATTCCTCAAATGCAATTGCAAGAGAGTTTGTGTCTACATGGATTTTTTCGACGTTCACGCAAACTTCTGGCCTGTAAATGGAACAGTAACTTATTACAAATATCATCCTGGCAAGCATTTGCTTGCCTTTAAACCAAAGGCATCGGAAGAAAACGAGCATACAAGCACCTGCATACAGACTCCTGATGGAACGTCAATGCTCTTCAAGCAACATGCCGGCACTTTTGCACGCCGGATAGTAAATTATGCAAAGCCTGGCCTTGTGGTCAGGGCGGGGGAGCAATGCGGCATAATCAAATTCGGCTCCAGAATGGACTTTTTCCTGCCGCTGAATGCAGAAATTCTTGTTGAGAAAGGAGATAAAGTAAAGGCCTGCGAGAGTATTATCGCTCGCCTTCAATAAAGTTAAGAAGAAGGTCAACCGCCTCTTCTTCAGGAACATGTCTGGCCACAGGCATGTTCTTTTTATAGATACTGACCTTTCCGTTTCCTTCACCGACATAGCCCCAGTCAGCATCAGCCATCTCTCCCGGTCCGTTGACGATGCACCCCATTACGGCTATCACCATGCCGTTGAGATGCGATGTCCGTTCCTTAACCTTTTCGAATGCAGCTTCAAGATTATACATCGTACGGCCACACCCGGGGCATGCAATATATTCTGGTTTATAAAAACGACGACGGGACG
>CACXHM010000218.1 GCA_902767465.1 uncultured Bacteroidia bacterium | reverse complement strand
GCGAACTCCAAGAAAATTCGGCAAACGTAAACGCATTTTATATGTTTCTGAAGACGATTATCGGTTTTAACGCGGCAGAAAGAAAAGATTAAAAGCCGTCGAAAGAAATAAATTTCTGTTTTCGAGGGTAGGGGTAAAGCTGGAAGGAACGATTTGTTCCCAAAAACACGCCATTTTGGGAACAAAGACTGGTTTTTCTGCGAATTGTTCCGGGAAACATGCATTTTCGGGAACACGTTACGCCTGGCAGCTGCAAATCTGACGACCTTCCTTGAAAAGTGCCAAAATCCTGGAAGGTCCCAACAAAAGCGCGGAGACCTTCCTTAAAAAGCTCCCGAAATAAGGAAGGTCTCCCTGAAAATCTGACGACCTTCCTTGAAAAAGGTCAAAATCCTGGAAGGTCCAGCCAAAAGCGCAAGGACCTTCCTTGAAAAGCCCCTGAAATAAGGAAGGTCCCCCTGCAAATCTGCCGACCTTCCTTGAAAAGCTTCCAAAATAAGGAAGGTCCCGTATCTATTGCTTTTCTCCAAGCGAGCTTTGCGGAGGAAACAGAATCGAATGCTCCGGACTTGAACCAATGGGTTTCCTCAATGCCCGTCCCGTCACCTTCCACCGGGTAGGCCTCTTGCTTTTCGTGGGGGATACCGGGAATACCTGACCCCTAAAAAAAATTTAAAATAAATTTGGAAAGTTTAAAGCATTATTATACCTTTGCAGTCCCAAATCGGAGACTCGTTAGCTCAGTTGGTAGAGCACATCCCTTTTAAGGATGGGGTCTCGGGTTCGAGCCCCGAACGGGTCACAAGCTTTGAAATAATGCACCCTTAGCTCAGCTGGTAGAGCAACTGACTCTTAATCAGTGGGTCTAGGGTTCGAATCCCTAAGGGTGCACGACAGAGGCCGTCTGAAATTCAGACGGCCTCTATTGTTATGCCCAATATACAGGGCCTAAATTGGTATAAAAAGTCCTGAAGCCAGAGGATTAAAAATCCAACCACATGGATGCGTAAGCGTCAGATGGCATACGCCAGTCGCCGCGGGGAGAAAGCGATACGCTTCCCACCTTGGGGCCGTCGGGCATGCAGTTGCGCTTGAACTGCTGACTGAAGAAACGCCGGCAGAATACGCGCAGCCATTTTTCTATGACATCTGCTGAATACTCCCCAGCGAACGTCTTGCAGGCTAGGAAGAGCACCTTGGCCGGGGCAAATCCCCATCGCATGATATTATAAAGGAAGAAGTCGTGCAGTTCATAGGGTCCCACAAGGTCTTCGGTAACCTGCGAAATAGAACCGTCAGCAGCTGCAGGCAGCAGCTCCGGAGAAATGGGCGTATCCACAATATCGTTCAGCACGTCCTGAGCTCCGCCGAAATGTTCGGAGGCAGCAAAACTCACAAGCGTACGAACCAGAGTCTTTGGCACTGAAGCATTCACTCCATACATCGACATGTGGTCGCCATTATAGGTACACCAGCCCAATGCAAGCTCCGACAAATCGCCGGTTCCCACCACAATGGCACCTTCCTGTCCGGCTACATCCATAAGTATCTGGGTACGCTCGCGCGCCTGGGCATTTTCGTAGGTAGTATCGTGATTGTTGGCAGAATGCGAAATATCTGAAAGATGCTGTGTCACAGACGGCACAATAGAAATCTCCCTCGGGCTGATACCTAGTTTCTCCATAAGAGTCCATGCATTGCCCTTGGTGCGTCCGGTAGTGCCGAACCCGGGCATGGTGATGCCGATAATCCCCTTGCGGTCCAGTCCGAGTTTGTCAAATGCCAGCACCGAAACCAGAAGCGCCAGTGTGGAATCGAGACCTCCGGAAATGCCAACGACAACCTTTTTCAGACCGATATGCTCCAAGCGAGTGCAAAGACCTATCGTCTGTATGGAAAGAATCTCGCGGCAGCGGTCAGAAAGTCCGGGACCGGCAGGCACGAAAGGACGGGCATCCACCACCCGTAGCAGATCCTTGCCAAAGTCGGTCGGAAAGGTCTCTCCCCCATCGACAACAGAGAAAGCAACCTGCTCCGAAACACTATTTTTGAAGTTCGGGTTCTTGGCGCGGACGGTCTCGAGTCTTTCTACATCGATATCTGCATAGATAGTACCTGATTCCATGCGGAAACGATCGTTCTCAGAGAGCAAAGCCCCGTTTTCATAAATGAGCGATGATCCGCCCCAGGCAAGATCCGAGGTAGATTCTCCATACCCGCAGCTGCTATAGATATAGGCAGCGTTAAGCCGTGCAGATGTGGAAGATACGAGTTGTTTTCTATAGTCGTTCTTAAGTAGCGATTCGTTGGATGCGGAAAGGTTGATAATGACATTTGCTCCAGCCAGGGCAGCATAAGTACAAGGTGGTATCGGAACCCAGAGATCCTGGCAGATTTCAACTCCCACGACAGCCTTTCCAACAGAATACAACTGCCTGGCACTCAGACGTGTCTTCTGTCCGGCATAAACTATTTCTTTATCCACTCCGGCACCGCTTTCAAACCAGCGGGACTCGTAGAATTCGGCCGCATTTGGAAGATAGGTTTTGGGCACCAGCCCGAGTATTTTCCCACCCTTGATGAGAACGGCGCAGTTATACAGACGCCCGGCACAACGCACAGGAGCCCCCACAGCCACAAGCATTCCGGAAGGAAGAGCGGCGGCAGCAATATCGGCAACGCCCTTTTCGGCAGCGTCGAGAAGGACCTGCTGTGAGAAAAGATCGGCGCATGTATATCCGGTAAGTGAAAGCTCCGGGAAAACCAGAATGGAAACTTCATGCTTCGCGGCATCTTCCGCAATGCGTATGATCTCGGAAGCATTCCTGGAAGCATCCGCAAGGAAAACCCGGGGAGAAGCAGTGGCAACTCTGACAAAACCAAAATCTACGTTGTTATATTGCTTTTTCATAATTATGCAATTATCAAATCCCTGTCAAGCCGGGAGATACAAATCACGCAAATATAATCATAGGGCATAAAATTTGCAAGAAACGCGACGTATTAAAACTTAAACAAATGGACAGAGAAGAAATCAAAACCATCATCCCCCACAGGGCTCCGATGCTTCTTGTAGATGAAAGCAATCTTTTCGAGGACGGACATGTAGAATCCAAATATACCATTCCCCAGGATGCCTGGTTCGTACAGGGGCACTTCCCTGGATATCCGGTAGTGCCTGGTGTAGTGATGTGCGAGATCATGGCACAGGGCAGCGTTCTGCTCATCCCCCGTGAACTTCTGCAGGTGAATACTGCAATGTACGCTGGACTCGACGGAGTTAAGTTCAAGAATTCAGCATTCCCCGGCGACACTGTGGAAGTCACTTCCAAACTCGTGGAACTGCGTCCTCCGCTGGTTATAGTTGATTCCATGGCGAAGGTAAACGGGAAACTCTGCACCAAAGGAACCCTTAAATTCTTCCTGGTTCCCAAAGAGAATCTCAAGGGAATTGAATAAATGGAAGCACCTATAGTAGAACAAGCCCTGCGCATCAACAGCTACGAAACCGACTTGAATGCAAACATCAAGGCGGTAAGCATGCAGAACCTGCTGCAGGAAGTGGCATACAGAGGCTCGGAATTCTGTCATTGCGGCCCTTCCGTAATGAAGGGCAGGGGCATATTCTGGGCCCTCAACCGCATTCACTTCCACATTTATGATTATCCGAAATGGGAAGATGACGTAATGCTCCAGACCTGGTCCAGAGGGCAGATTGGTCCCCTGTGGCACAGAAATTTCCGAATGTACCGGGGAGATGCATCCGATAAGCCCATTATGCTCGGCACATCGGCTTGGACAGTGGTTGACCTTAAGGAAAGAAGTATCTACAGAGGAGACCTGGGCTTTGATTCAAAGTACCATTATGACGAAGACACCCTTCCCCTCTGCACGAAAATACTTGTTCCAAAAGATTTGGAGCAGAAGCATGCGGGAAGCCATGTTGTTGTGTGGTCGGATCTTGACACCAATGCCCATGCCAACAATTGCGCCTACACCCAGTGGGCGATAGACGCAATGCCTTTCGAATACATTAAAAGTCGTTTACTCAGAGATATTAACGTAAATTATTATCATGAGGTGCACTTCGGCGAAACCGTCGATTTATACATCGCACGCGATGCCGACGTGTGGTACATCACCGGCAAGGCCGAAGACAGGATATGTTTCGTAGAGAGGCTAGAGTTCGACTAAGGCTCGATAGCCCTCGCCAATATCTCTATAGGATTGAGCACTGGCACTCCGGTGCTCATTTCTATTTGCCACTTGCAGGTCTCACAGTCAGTTGCCACTACGACGGCAGGGGTTCCCCCGCAAGGCCACTGCCACCCTCGGCATAGAGGGGGGACCACGTCAGTGGTGGGGTCGAGCGGATGCGAGACGGCCGCCGGGGGAATCCCTGCCGCCGCGCGAATGTCGTCGAAAAGTTTAGAGCCGATTGCCTGGGAGAAGCCATAATTCTCGCGCTTGAAACCGAAAGTGCCGGCGATTCCGCAGCAATTCTGCTCCAACACCACAAGCTCAACTCCTGGAATACTCTTAAGCAACTCAATGGTATAATACTGCCATCCGAGTTTCTGCATGTGGCACGCAGTATGGTACACCACCTTCAGATGGAAATCATCGCGGAACCTGAACTTGACTTCGCCGCTCGACATCTTGCCATGGAGCCAGCGCGTGGCCAGCATCAGGGAATCACGCACGTCGGCATTATCCAGCCCGAGAACGTCGGGATATTCGTCGCGCATGGTGAAGGTGCAGGTGGAAGAAGTTGTAAGCACCGGTTCCCCTGCCGCCACCGCCTTGCGCATGGATGCAAGGTTGACACTCCCCTGCCTGCGCGCCTTGTCTGCGAAGCCGTTGCTCATAAGGGCAACGCCGCAGCACTTTTCTTTATCAAGAAGATGAACGCCGAAACCCGCCGCGTTCATTACCTTCACGAAATCCTTGCCCAGCTGCGGATGGTTATAGTTCACATAGCATCCATGGAAATATGTCACGAACTTGTCGAATGCCGACTGATCCTGTTTTTTGAACCACGGCACGAATTTGTGCGAAGTATAGGAGGGGAAGGTGCGGTGCTTGTCCACTCCGAGCACACCGTGCATAAGCGACTTCACAGGCTTCACGGAAAGGACCCCGTTCACAATCGGAGCAACGGGGCTCGCAAGGCTGCCGACAAGGTCGGTGGACGCAAGCGTCCAGTCGCGCAGGCCTTTCAGGCCGCGCCCCTTGGCTTGCGAGCCAAATTCTATACGCGCAGACTGGATCATGTCACCAATATGCACATCGGAAGGACAGGCCACCTCGCATCTCTTGCAATTCAGGCAGTATTTCAGCGCATAGTCGAAATAGGCGGGATCCTTAAGACGATAACGCTCTCCGTCCGGGCCAGCCTTCTTGGGCCCCGGATATGCCGGGTTCACTTCCAGCATAGGGCACACGAGGGTGCAAAGATTGCACTTAAGACACTGCTCCAGATTATTATTCAGACTCTTCATAGGATTCGATCATTTTATCTATATCTGCTGCAGCGCATCCTGAGGCAACTATATTCCCAACGGCCCATAGCGCATCCACAGGCTTGCCGCCCAGGAGGACACAACCTTTTTCATCCGTAATCACGCCATAAGCCATAAACGGCTGTTCGGAAGCGAAGTCGGCATCATACCATTTGGTGCGGTCGGTATCGTAACGCACATCTGCCCCGAATACCGGTTCCCATATGTGGGTTTTATCCGACATCAGGCCGCGCGAGAAAAACTTTCCGCTTGCAAGCAGGAAATGCCTCGCATTGAGAGGAGTAGAGGGTCCGAGATTGCGTGTAACCACCGAAACCAGGCGTCCGTCCTCAATTATTCCGGAAAGAGCACGGTCTCCACGCAGCACGACAGCCCCTGCCTTTTGAAGTGCGGCAAGTCGCTTGTATGGATGTTCCAGTCCCCTAAAAGCAAGTGAAATACCTTCGGATACTATGCATACACGAAGACCGGCGCCGACAAGACGTTCTGCGGCATCGCATCCGGAACTGCCTCCGCCTATAATAACAAAGTCGTATACGCCGGATTCACTGTTGCGAGAGCCCCCGCCGCGTATGGGAGAAACCACATTGGCAGAGCCGTCGCAGGAAATGGGCGCGTTCTGCTCAACGTGCATCGCTCTCATATACTCGGCTTCACGAAGAGTATCACCCCAAAGCACGGGAACCATGCCCTTCCATCTCTCCTGCATAAAGTCCCGCACCAGTTCATCGGCCGACACATTGCCAAGGATATCTGCCAATGCACCGGCAACCTTTTGAATACAGAAAGAGCCCTGACAGGTACCCATGCCCACACGGGTATGTCTGCGAAGATCAGCTATGTTCCTGACACCGAAGTTCTTCACGGCATATTCAATCTCCGCCCTCGTAACGCTCTCACACTCGCACAGGAGTTCTTCTCCTTCTCTGAAGGCCATCCTGGCTATCTCGTTTCCATGCCTTCCGATGGCAGCTCTCTGCACAAAAGGATCCTCAAAGGCCGGCTTGCGACCTTCCGATCCGGGGAGAGGACGCCGGTCGGTTTCACAAGCAACATCCACGCCCAGCTTCTTGCAGACCAGATCTGTTGCCATTTCAGCCATAAGACGTGAAGTAGTGAGTTTTCCGCCGGTAATCGTAATAAGTCCGGGAATGCCATCCCTGTCTTCATGGTCGAGAAGCACTATACCACGGCTCACGCTGCGCCCATCGCCCGAAGGGTCGGCGACCACCAGCGGCCGCACTCCGGCATAAGCGCGGATTATACGGGTACGTGCAAGGGAAGGCACCAACTGCACTCCCTCTCGCAGCAGCAGATCCACTTCATCCGGAGTGGCATACATATCATCACAGGTTT
>CACXHM010000217.1 GCA_902767465.1 uncultured Bacteroidia bacterium | reverse complement strand
TCCGAAAGCCTGAGCTTTGCATGCCACCTTCATGGCGTCGCAGAATACCTCAGTGATGATGCCTGCGTTCTTTGCGTTGTCGCCTACTGCAACGAGGCCTATGCCTTTTACGAGTATCACCTTGGGAGTGTGTCCGTTTGCTGCAATGTAGTCTTCGATAACTTTTTCGGCCTTTTGCACGTCTGTATCCTCAAGCCAGATGTATCGGCTTTTGCAATAAACGATGATATCCGGGGTGAACGGGACGGCAACTTTTGCAAAGTTTTCTTTGCTTTCGGCGTAGTGCAGGGTCATTTCGCTGCATGTCACCTTCAGCGTCTTGAGACCGCGGCCTTTGCGGCTGAGGATCTGGCGGATTGCCGGGATGAATTCCACTATGGAACTTCCGGCGTCGGATGCGCCGGTGGTACATTTCTCTGCCGAGACGGGAAATGAAGCCGTCGCAGACTCCAGTTTGGCCATGATTCCATCATAGATAGTGTCAATCTCCGCTATGGTGTCGGCCGCAACGAAAATGCCATGGTTCTGAAGGAAAATCACCTGAGGCTCATGACCGTGGGCTTCCTTGTAACGCTGGATCTCGTCGTAAACTTTTTTGAAAAGAGTGTAGCCGGGATCGCAGTAGGGAATGTAAAGTGCGTCGGGGAATATCTCCTTGCACTTTGCTTCTGCCTGCACGGAGCACATCAAAGCGTTTACCAGGGTGGGGTGCAGATGTACCACATAAGCAAAGTTGATGGCATTGTGCATGGATGTTTCCACTGAAGGACGACGGTCTTTTGTGATGCATGCCGCGGCAAGATCTTCCTTTACCTGAGCCTCCCTTTCGGCAGTGTCAGCACTGTAAACCTTTGTGCCCATGGGGTTCAGTTTGGCGCGGTCCAGAATCGCGAATCCGTTTTCGTCTATGGTTGCAAGGGCATGCCCGCTGGCTTTTACCCACAGACGATCCGTAGTCTTGAAAGACGTGTTGCCGCCTCCGGCAATCACAAAACGTGAGTCTCCGCCATATCTGCGGGATACCTCTATCAGTTGTTCAATTTCTTTCATAATATTTTTGCTAAGCGGGGAAGGTCCGGCCATCAAAAGGAGACCTTTCCCACAGGATTGTCAAAGTGCTGCCTGAATCAGTTTGTCGCCGGTTTCTATCAGGGCTTCTATACAGGCGGAAACGCCGGGATTGGCCTGATGCGCAGCGATTGCACAGGCGCCTCGGTAGTTGATTGCTTTTAGCTTGTCGGAAAGATCGTCGGCATCGCGGGTGCGGAGTTTTACAGGTTCCATTGCAGGGGTGTTGTGCTCCGAACCGAAACTTACGATGAAGCCTTCGTCCTCCAAATATCCGGCATACTGCTCAAGCACTGCGGTAGTATTGCGGGTGGTGATGAATTCTACACTGCGGAAGCCGCGTTTCTTGAGAGTGTCCGCCGCCTTCTGGAGGTCTCCTTCGAAATCGGTGAAATTCCCTTTGGCATCATCTGCCAGGAAGGGATAGGTGGGAATACCTCCTGCCGCCTCAATAATGCGCTGCACTGTTTCCATAGGCAGGAATGCCTTTGGATCTTCGGGCACGAAAGCAGCTCCGCCGGCCTTCAGGAGGCGGCTGCGGATCTCATTCTCCACGGCTGCAACGTTGCTGACATCCGACTTTGCAGGCTGGCCGAAGATCTTTTCGTAATGGTCAGCGATTGTACGGAGTTCCGACGCGGACGCTTTTTTTGCCTGAGCGTCGGATACTCCGGCAAGCGCGGTCTTCTCTACGGCAAGGCGCAGCGCCGTTGCGAGGTGCCTTTCGCGGATGGAGCCGCGTGTGAGTTCGGATGCGATCCGGGCGAAATCCAGAGTGAATGCTTCCCCGACTGCTGAGAGGTGCTCGTTCAGCTTCGCACACATGCGCTCCACCTGCGCGTTGCTCTCGGCCTTGACCGCTGCAAGCTGCGCTGCCGGTTCGCCGTTTAGTATGACAGGGAAGGCAAGACCTTTCCCGCTGATGTACGTGCGTCCGGGATTGTTCGGGTCGTTTACGCGCAGGCCCGCTGCCTGGTCCTCGGAATTAAGGGAGATGAACTCGATGCCAAAAAGAGGGAAGAGGGCGCGCTTTGCGCAACCCTCTTTCCAGTCCTTGTATCCGTCCATCGAGTAGAAATCATTGATTCCCACTACTTTTACATTCTCCGCCGCAGCTTTGTCCAGTGCTTCGTCAATCGACTTGAATGCGCTGAATGAGAACGGAGTATGCAGATGAGCGTTGACGTTTATCATATTACACACCCTTCTTGGCACGGATGATCTGCTGCGCTGCGGTGAAGTTTCCGGTGGGAACGTAGCCGGGCAGCGGAACCATCTTTTCGTTGATTACATCCAGGAACCATTCGGGCTGGGGGAAGAACGCTTCCTCGAGCTCATGGCAAGGGGTGATCCAGTTGCGTGATCCGAGCACCACGGGAGCTGCATCGAGGTAGTCGAAGCAGAGGTCGGTGATGTTGGCTGCAAGGTCATTGAGGAATGATCCGCGTGCGGAAGCATCTCCTGCGATGATGATGCGGCCGGTCTTCTTCACGCTTTCGATGACCTTCTCATAATTGAAGGGAACGAGTGTACGTGCGTCGATGACCTCGGCTTCCAGACCGTATTTCTCCTTGAGGGTGTCGGCAGCCTTGAGGGCACGGTAGAGAGTCGCTCCGATGGTGAGGAAGGTGACATCCTTGCCCTGGCGCTTGACGTCGGGTTCTCCGAAAGGAATCTCATAGTATCCTTCGGGAACGCCGCCTTCGTGGAACTGCTCGCCGATGCCGTAGAGGCGCTGGCTTTCGAAGAAGATGACGGGGTCGGTACCCTGCAGGGCGCTGTTCATGAGACCCTTGGCATCGTAAGGAGTGACAGGGAAGACAACCTTGAGGCCCGGGATATGGGTGCAGAGGGATGTCCAGTCCTGAGAATGCTGTGCTCCGTACTTGCTGCCCACTGAAACGCGTACCACAACAGGCATCTTGAGGATGTTGCCCGACATGGCCTGCCACTTGGGAAGCTGGTTGAAAATTTCATCGCCGCAGCATCCGAGGAAGTCGCAGTACATGATTTCGGGAATCACCCGGCCGCCACACATTGCATAACCGATGGCGGTGCCGATGATTGCAGCTTCTGCAATAGGGCTGTTGAACAGGCGATGGTAGGGAAGTGCTTCGGTGAGTCCGCGATATACTGCGAACGCTCCGCCCCATTCGCGGTTTTCCTCTCCGTATGCGACGAGTGAAGAATCTTTATAGAAACGGTCCACGATGGCTTCGAACACGCCGTCGCGGAAATTGTACATCTTCATGCTGCTCACAGGCTTGCCGTCCTTGTCGAGATAGAAGCGGGACTTGCCTGCAATCTGTTTCACGCGGGGATTCTCCTCGAGAGGCATGAGCACGTCTGGTTTGGCATCGCCGAAAGAATCGACACTGCCATTGCTGAACATCATGTCGCCGAGCAGTTCGTTGTCTTTTACGAGGTCCATGCGGGGAGACACCTTCTCGTCTATTGCGAGTTTATACATTTCGAAGATGGTCTCCTTCATCTTCGCCTGGATGGCGTCGAGGTCTGCCTGGGTGGCTACGCCTGCGTCGATCAGCTTCTTTCCGAAGGTTACGATGCAGTCTTCGGCTTCCCATGCTGCGATTTCTTCCTTGGTACGGTACGAACTCTGGTCCGATGGCGAGTGTCCGCTATAGCGGTAGGTCACCACGTCGAGCAGGGCCGGTCCTTCCTTCTTCTCGAGGAGGGCCTTCTTGCGGCGGAAGGCGTCAATAACCGCGAGGGGATTGTATCCGTCAACGCGCTCGGCATGCCATGCTTCGGGGTTGAAGCCTGCACCGAGACGGGCGGGGAAGGTG
>CACXHM010000216.1 GCA_902767465.1 uncultured Bacteroidia bacterium | reverse complement strand
TTCCGAAGATGGCACGTTAATAGTTCGCACCAGAAAGAATTATTACATTGTTTTTTGATTCTTTCCACATTATGCAGTACGACAACCAGAACCGGCTTTATGAGACACAGATGTACGCTCAACTGCCGGCTCCAGTCGATCCTACAGATACCACCTCCGACCTTGTCCCGCCCTTTATCTACGACACCATTTCGGCGCAGTACGATGCCCGTAGCAACGTCCTCTCCCGCGGCGGTATGACAGCCGGCTATGCCGATGCGTCCGACCCCTATGCCATCAGCAGTGCCGAGTGGAACGCCGGGCCGGACTGGACCGTGCAGTATGTGCCGCGCTATGCTGTTCCCATGACCAGTTTCGACAGGCCGGTCTCCGTTGCGGACACCCTTGACAATCTGGGTTGCGTATATGCCTCCTACGAATACAGTGCATCGGGGAAAAAAGCCCGTGCGAACTTCCCATCGATAGGGTTGGAGCGCCACTATCTTGGCGGAGTCTTCGAACGAGACGTGCGGTCGTGGGGCGATCCAGGTGACCCATGGGGAGGACCGTGCGGATCGGAGACGGTGCAGCGGCTGTTCCTCGGCGGAAACGCCTACAACGCACCGATGGTGCTCGCGAAGGTGAATGACGGAACGTTCCACCGTGTTCAAAATATGGCCTTTTCAAGCACGGGGCGCCCAATTTGCCACTTCCCGTGCTTGGATTTGGCGTTTTCAGGCACGGGACAATCCTTCCGGGAAATCGCAAAAGTTTGCTAAATTTGCAAAAATCATGACACGGAAGTGAGACTCCCTTTATACATAGCCGGACGTTATCTGTTTGCGCGGAAATCGCACAATGTAATCAATATCATCTCTGCGATAAGCGCCGCGGGAATGGCGCTGGGCACCGCCGCACTGATACTGATATTGTCGGTATTCAACGGCTTCAACGGCATTATAAAGGAAAATCTCTCCACCACCGAAGCCGACCTGCGCCTGGTCCCGGCTGCAGGGAAGTCTTTCGTACCCGAAGGGCCGGCTTTCGACCGGCTCTATGATGCTCCGCAGGCTGGAAGCCTGTGCAGTATCATCTCCGACAAGGTTTTCGTGTCGTACGAAGGAAGGCAAGGGGTCGCCGATGCGATAGGGGCGGACGAGGTTTATGCCGAAGAACTTGGCCTGGAACTCACCAGAGAAGACCTGAAACTCGCCACGGTGAGCAGCGACCTCGCCTGGAAACTCGGCATCAACCCCAAGTTCCTCTCCCCGCTGCAGATATGGTATCCAGACCGTAAAGGTGGCTTTTCTCCCTCCAACCCGGCAGCATCCCTGCACACGGCGGAGGTGCATCCCTCGAAAGTAATGGATATCCGCAGCGCGTCAGACAACGGCACCATTATCATTCCTATCGGGACAATGCGGAACCTCACAGGCTACGACAAGGAAGTAAGCGCCGTGGAAATACGCTTTGCGGACGGGCTCTCACAAAGGCAACGGAAAGCGTTTACCAAGGCTCTCCGAAAAGATTTCGGATCGGACTACAAGGTTCAGGACCGCTACATGCAAAACGAAGCGCTCTACAAGATGATGCGCTACGAAAAAGCCGCCATCTTCCTGATACTCATATTCATAGTCATCATTATAGCACTCAATGTCTATAGTTCCCTTTCGATGCTGCGCATTGAAAAGGAGGATGACGTCGAAACTCTTCGGGCAATGGGGGCGGACGATGTTCTGATCAGGAAAATCTTTGTGCTGGAAGGGTGGCTCGTGACGCTTATCGGAATGGCTGCAGGTGTGGTGCTGGGTGTGCTTCTTGCCCTTCTGCAGCAGCACTTTGGCATTGTGAAGATGCCGGGCAATTTTCTGGTAGAAGCATACCCCGTGGTACTGCGTATTGGTGACGTACTCATTTCGGCCACAGGAGTGGCCCTGATAGGGCTTATGGTCGCATTGATCCCTTCGAGAAAATAATTGTTGCGGTTTTCCGTGCACGGTAACGAAAAATTGCGTATCTTTGAGAGTTATGCAATTGGTTTCGATCATACTGGGCATTTTGCTCGCTATTGCTATCACGGCTATAATCGTTCTGGCGGCTCATTCCAATAAAGTTCGCACGGCCCTGCAGAATCGCCTGGACAGCCTCTCTGGCGAGAAAGCTGCAAATGAAGCCGCACTGCTTGCAGATAAAGCAGCGCTCGAAGCCAAACTTGCCGCCCAGGAAGAAACGGCAAAACAGCTCCAAGCCCAGCGGGAAAGCGCTGCACAGGCGGAAAAGCAACATGTGGAAGAACATCTTAAACAACAGCAACTGCAGTTTGAGAAATCCCTGGAAGAGATGCGCAACGCCTTTAAGGCCCTCAGCGCAGAAAACAGCGAGCATTTCCGCAAGACCAGCGCCGAGAGCGTAGGGCAGATCCTCAAACCCATCCAGGAAAAATTCGACACTTTCAGTAAAAGCATAAAGGAATCCGATGAGAAAAATGCAGAGCGCAGCGGTTCCATGGAGAAAATGATCAAGATCTTGTCCGAACAAAGCCGCAACGTAGGTAGCCAGGCACAGGCTCTTGCCGATGCCATCACCGGGCAAAGCAAAGTGCAGGGAGATTTCGGGGAGATGCTGCTGGTGGATCTGCTGCGTGAGAGCGGCCTTCAGGAAGGAGTCAATTTCAGCGTGCAGGGGGTTCTTCGCGATGAACTTGGACACGAAATAAAAAGCGACGACGGCAGCACTCTGATTCCCGATGTAATCGTGCACTATCCCGATGGAGGAGAGGTGATCGTGGACTCTAAAATGAGCCTCAAGGCTTTTGCACAGTGGAACAACGCCACCTCGCCCGAAGAACGCAAGCATTGGGCCAGGGAACATGTTGCAAGCATTCGTTCGCACGTAAACGAACTCCGCAGCAAGGATTACGCTTCATATATAGAGGAAGGGCATAAGAAGATCGACTACAATCTCATGTTCATTCCCATCGAAAACGCATTCCGCCTGATGCAGGAGGAGGAGCCGCTGCTGTGGCAGCAGGCTAAAAACCAGGGAGTGCTGATAGTGAGCCAGATGTCGCTTGCAATAGTGCTGAACATGGTGCTCGTGGCATGGCGTCAGTTCGACCAGCAGCGCAATATCCAGGAAGTGTTCAAGACAGCATCCGAACTTATGAGCGCCCTTGAAAACTGGATGGGAGAATATGTGAAGATGGGCGACAGGATCGACGCTCTCCAAAAATCATACAGCGAAAACACGCGGCTGCTGAGGGACTCAAGCCAGAGCGTAATAAAGAAAGTAGGCAAACTGGAAAGGCTCGGTGCCACCCGAAAGCGAAGCAATGCGGCAATAAAAAGCAGCGGCAGGATGGTGGGTGGACGCGAATCCGTGATTCCAACTTCACTTGCCCCTGAAGAAGAAGACTAAAACACAAACGAAACTATAACCAATGAAAAAAATCTCTGCAATCCTGGTGTTCTGCACCATCTCCCTAATGGCATACGCAGGCGACGAAGTCGCAAAAACAGGCCTCAACTTCGGCCCGCTTCCGGCAATCGGGTATTCTTCCGACCTTGGCTGGCACTATGGCGCACTGTCCGACATCTACTGGTACGGCGACGGTTCCACCTATCCCGATTACAGGTGGAAAGCCAACGTGGAAGTATCAAAGTATTCGAAAGGAAACACTGTCCTGCATAGTTTCTTCGACAGCAAATACATCATACCCGGCATGAGGGTTTCGGCCGCCGTGTCATGGTTCGGCAACAAAACCACCGACTTCTACGGCTTCAACGGAGCATCTTCCGTATATGTACCCGAACTCTCCGGCATCCAGGACGGAACAGGCTTCTACCTGATGCGCCGCGACATCTTCCGCATACAGACCTGCCTTCAAGGCTCCATAGGAGGCAACTGGGGATGGGCCGGGGGAATCACCTACTGGAATATCAAGACAGGACACGCCGAAAACAAGAGCCTCGGCAAACCCTGGAGCGAGGGTGGAGAGGATCTCTCACTGTATGACCTTTATGTAAAGGACGGCGTGATTCCCGACACGGAAAAGAACGGAGGCCAGCATCTCGAACTGAAGGCCGGCGTGGTATATGATACCCGCGATCACGAAAACAACCCTACTCGGGGCACCAATCTCGAAGTATATATGTTCGGTTCGCCCGACATCATCTCCAAACACGACAACTCCTACCTCAAGCTTGCGGTCCATTTCAAGCAGTTCTTCCCTGTCATTCAAGATAAACTCACTTTCGGCGCCCATCTTGCATACCAGGGCCTGATTGCAGGGAATGCTCCCTACTACATGCTCCAGACCATCCAGAGCATCAACATGAAGCAGATCAACACCGAAGGACTCGGTTCTACCTGCACCCTGCGAGGAACCATCAACAACCGTCTCCAGGGCAACGGCTACGCATGGATGAATACCGAACTGCGCTGGAGTTTCG
>CACXHM010000215.1 GCA_902767465.1 uncultured Bacteroidia bacterium | reverse complement strand
TATAACAAAGGGAATTGCAGTTTCCAGCACATTGACTGGATCGTGCAATTCCCCTTGTGGTCCCTGCAGGGCATGATCCTGCGACCCCCTGATTATGAGTCAGATGCTCTAACCAACTGAGCTAAGGGACCCTTGCAGCCCGATCAGATCGGGCATGACGTCATGTATAACGTCAAACTTTTATTTCAACCTCGACACCGGAAGGGAGCTCAAGCTTCATGAGGGCATCAACGGTTTTTCCGTTGCTTTCCTAAATATCGAGCAACCTGCGGTATGAGTCGAGCTCAAACTGCTCGCGAGCCTTCTTGTTGACGAAGGTTGAGCGGTTTACCGTGAAGATCTTCTTGTTGGTAGGGAGCGGAATAGGACCGATCACCCTTGCACCTGTAGCCTTCACTGTCTCGGCGATCTTTGCTGCGGACTTGTCCACAAGCATGTGATCGAAAGACTTGAGTTTGATTCTGATTTTTTGGCTCATATTGCAAATATAATTAATTATTCATCATCTGCAGCCATTCTGTAGCCACTCTTTTCAATAATATCCTTCGCCATTGCCGGAGGAACCGGATCGTAATGATCGAATGACATTGTACTGGTGGCGCGGCCAGAAGACAGTGTACGCAACACTGTCACATAGCCGAACTGCTCAGCGAGCGGAACGAATGCCTTGATAATCCTTGCACCGTTGGCCGTGCTGTCCATGTTGACAATCTGCCCGCGGCGGCGGTTCAGGTCACCAACGATATCCCCCATGTAGTCTTCGGGTGTAACCACCTCGAGGCTCATGATGGGTTCGAGAAGGACCGGACCGCACTTTGGACAGGCGTGACGGAAAGCCATACGGCCTGCAAGTTCAAATGAAAGCTGGTCGGAGTCCACAGGATGGTAACTGCCGTCCAGGAGGGTAACCTTGAGACTCTGCACTTCGTATCCGGCAAGAACGCCGTTGCTCATTGCAGACTCGAAGCCCTTCTGGACTGAAGGAATGAACTCCTTGGGAACATTGCCGCCCTTGACAGCGCTCTCGAACTGAAGTCCGACAACGCCTGGATCGGCAGGTCCGACCTCGACAATGATATCCGCAAACTTTCCACGTCCGCCCGTCTGCTTCTTGAAAACTTCGCGAAGCTGGGTGGAAGTGGTAACCGCTTCTTTGTAATTGACCATCGGAGCACCCTGATTGATATCAACTCCGAACTCACGGCGCAGACGGTCGACGATAATGTCGAGGTGAAGCTCACCCATACCGCTGATGATAGTCTGGCCTGTTTCGGCGTCAGATTTGACAGTAAAGGTAGGATCCTCTTCTGCCAACTTGCCCAGCGCAACCCCGAGTTTGTCGAGGTCCTGCTGAGTCTTGGGTTCGATGGCTATACTGATGACAGGATCGGGGAATTCCATGCTTTCGAGAGAAAGCTTGTGGGATTCATCGCAGATGGTATCGCCCGTGCGCAGGTCTTTGAAGCCTACGGCTGCACAGATGTCTCCCGCCTCCACGAAATCGATGGGATTCTGGTGGTTGGAATGCATCTGGTAAAGCCTTGCTACGCGTTCTTTCTTGCCTGTGCGGGAGTTGACCACGTAGGAACCGGCATCAAGATGTCCTGAATAAGCCCTGAGGTAGGCAAGACGTCCGACATAAGGATCGGTGGCAATCTTGAATACCAAAGCGCAGAAAGGCCCCTGAGGCGTAGGCTGCAACTCCACATCGGCTCCATTGTGGGTATTGGTGGCCTTGGTGGCACCGATATCCCAAGGAGAAGGGAGATAACGCACTACGGCATCGAGAAGGAACTGGATTCCCTTGTTCTTGTAGGAAGATCCGCAGGTTGCGGGAACTATCTTCATTTCGATGGTTCCCTTGCGAAGCGCTGCAATGATCTCTTCCTCCGTGAGGGATTCAGGATCCTCGAAATACTTTTCCATCAGGGTGTCGTCGCAATCGACGGCAGCCTCAACCAGACGGTCGCGCCAGGTTTCAACCTCTTCGCGCATATCCTCCGGAACTTCGCGCACATCGTAATTTACCAGGTCCTCGCCGGTATTGTAGATGTACGCTTTGCGGGAGATAAGGTCAACAATACCGGCGAATTTTTCTTCAGAGCCGACGGGCAGACTTATCGGTACGGCAGTAGCCCCCAACTTCAGTTTGATGTCTTCGACACAACCAAGGAAGTCGGCCCCGACACGGTCCATTTTGTTGACATATGCGATCTTTGGAACACCATATTTATCGGCCTGGCGCCATACGGTTTCACTTTGGGGCTGAACCTTGCCCACAGCATCGAATGTTGCGATGGTGCCGTCCAGCACGCGGAGCGACCTTTCAACCTCAACAGTAAAATCAACGTGGCCGGGAGTATCTATCAGGTTGATCTGATAGACTTTCCCGTTGTAGTGCCAGAAAGCGGTGGTTGCAGCAGAAGTAATGGTTATACCCCTCTCCTGCTCCTGAACCATCCAGTCCATCGTGGCGGCACCGTCGTGGACTTCTCCAATCTTATGCGTTTTTCCCGTATAAAAGAGGATACGTTCGGACGTAGTGGTCTTGCCGGCATCGATGTGTGCCATGATGCCGATGTTGCGAGTCTGGTGTAAATCCCTGCCTGCCATCTAACTAACTAGAAACGGAAGTGTGCAAATGCCTTGTTGGCTTCTGCCATGCGGTGCATGTCTTCTTTGCGCTTGAATGCGCCGCCTTCATTGTTATAACCCGCTACGATTTCTGCAGCGAGCTTTTCTGCCATCGAGTGGCCGGAACGCTTGCGGGCGAATTGTATCATATTCTTCATTGCGAGAGATAC
>CACXHM010000214.1 GCA_902767465.1 uncultured Bacteroidia bacterium | reverse complement strand
TTCGGCTGTATGCGTTCTGCATCTCCACCAGGAACTCCTCTCCGCTGTCCTCATCCCTGCACAACAGGTCAAAGGTAACTTTTTTCTCCGAATTCACCAAACCGTTGTATTCCCGGTTCAACATCGTTACGGATGTGATGTGCTTCCCGGGTATAAGGAATTCGAGCATCTCGATAAACAGGTCCTCGTGTTCGGCAGTACCGGGCACCTCCTGCGGGTCACGGACGGGCCCTTTGCCCCTCGCGGATAGCCTCATTTGGCCGAGTAGGGCCCTTCGCTTCGCAGAGATTCCTTCGCTTCGCTCGGAATGACAGGAGACCATTCGGGATGACACGCACGGTTCCAGGCGGGCGGAGTCAAATGTCAGATATTCAATTGTTAACCCCAAAGATATGCGGCAAACAATACACTTATTATATGTTTTTGTTGATGATTATCGGTTTTAACGCGACCGGTAAAAAAGATTAAAAGCAATCGAAAAGTTTTGGGTTTCTGTTTGCCGCAGGGTAATGTGCTGACGTAAAACTATTTGTTCCGAAAAATGGCACTTTCCCGGAACAAATGCGGTAAAAAAAGAGGTTTGTTCCCGTTTTGAAGGGTTTTCCGGAACGAAGTCGGCGGGTTGGCTGAAGTATATATCTCAGACCGGCTGCTGTACTTGACAAAGTCAAATAATATGACGATAATTGCATAAGAAATACTACACGCGATGACCACCCATATTGTTATAATGGCCGGAGGGCAGGGGACCAGACTATACCCTCTAAGCACTGCCGAAAAACCAAAGCAATTTCTGGATCTTCTCGGGGTGGGGAAGACTCTTATCCAAATGACGTATGAACGCTTCATGCAACTGGATCCGAATGCTCATGTTTGGGTGGTCACGGCAAAGGAGTATGTTCATTGGGTGAGAGAGCAAATCCCGTCCATTCCAGAGTCAAGAATCCTCGCTGAACCAGCTCCAAGGAACACTGCTCCGTGCATTTCCTACGCAATTTGGAAGATCAAAGCCGAATTTGGTAAATGTAACATAGTTGTTAGCCCCTCTGACGCATTTGTTTCACATGCTGATTTATATGCAATTACGATAAAAAGAGCCCTCTACTTCACTGCCTCTGACAAACCCAGGATTGTGTGTGTTGGCATTAAGCCATCAAGGCCTCATACCGGCTATGGATATATAAAATTTTCGTCAATTGACGAAATGCAAAAAGCTGGTAATCAGGAAGATATCTTTAAGGTCTCAGAATTTGTCGAAAAACCTGATCTTGAGACCGCAAAATCATATTTAAGGGCTGGAAACTACCTTTGGAATGCCGGAATCTTCATCTGGAACAGCGAAACGATCGAGGCGGAAATTCGTCATTTTGCTCCCGGTATCGCAGAGGTGATGGACAGACTTTCCAAGAGTTTCGGCACGCCCGAAGAGGACCTCGAAACGGCCCGTCTTTTCCCGACCTGCGAGAAGATTTCGATCGACTATGCTGTCATGGAAAAGTCTCCTGATGTCTGGTGTATTCCGGCCGATTGGCCATGGGATGACCTTGGCAGTTTTGCCGCAATAGAGAGACTTACCGGCCGTGAGATACCTGCTGAAATCAAGGAAGCTCAGGAGCAGTATCAGCTACTCAAAAAAGTCCATTGATTTCTTGAAAACCTTTCGCATGTCGTCTCTTCCTTCAATGATTTCGAGAGGGAAACTCCATGCTACAACTTTATGACTGCCCATGTCATGATAGACGCCGGCACCTGTCCTATTCGTGTATTTTGCAATTACCTTTCCACCGTTGGTTGCCCTGATAGCACCTGCTGTTTCAACGCTATAGGTGTCTTCACGTAATTCGTTATAAAAGTGGATGTTATCGTTGTCTATCGTAACTGTTCCGTTAACTGATCCTCTGGAGGTACTCCATTTGTATCCCAAGACGTCCATGATGAAGTTCCTGGCTGATTCCTGATAGTCCGAATCGCCAATCGGATAGATTTCATCCCAGGCATCTGTAGCAATATAGGCTCCGGAAATCAATATGCTCGAACCAGCTGAAGCAGCTGCTGAAATGGCTTTTTGCAACCCTTTAGGAAACACCTGATAACGTGCTGGATTTCTGTTGTTTCCACAAATAGTAGAAATCTGTTTTCCGCAGATGATATCCACAACCGGCCATCCTCCGTCGGGGGTAGATTCAAAGGCTTTCCGGCTCATTGAGCAGAAGCTGTATCCGAGCTCCATCAGCATACGTCCATGGACGGCCGGGTAGTCGAAACTGTTGCCGGCCGGCTGGAATCCGGCCATGTCTGTATCGCAGGCTCCGAAACCGGGTGCTGTATTGTTTACATATTGCCGGTCCCGACGATATTCATAACTGTCACCTGCGTATGATATATCTTTAATATAGGGGACCCCACTGTCGATCCTGGCATCAAACCCTGCATATTGTGGAGAGTCGAACCACGAAGGTGCTGCGACCCTGTCGAAGTTGTTTACTACCAGAACTTTGCGTGCTTCATCTGAAGCAATGCCTAAACTCAATGTCTCAGAAGGAAAACTCCTTCCACCCCGGTTCCAGGCTTCTATGCGGAAGGAATAGAGCCGGCCTTTTTCAATGGGAATCTCTATGCTGCATCCCTTGACAGGACGGCCGTTGTCAAAAGCTCCGTCGTCTGTCCGGGTGTACAGGATATATCCTTCGGCTTCTGCGGTGGATTCCTTGACATCTTCGGTCGGAGCCCATTGCAGCAGCGCTTTTCCCGAGGGAGTAAGCGTTGCCGAGAAGGAGTTTACCGGTAGGGGAGCCACGCTGTAGGGGACTCCGTAGTAAGTGGACAGGAACTTGAGCATGCCCTTGTAAATAGCACGGCAGACATCAAAACGGTAGGTCGGGTCGAGTCCGAATTTCATGTCGGCAAAGTTCTGGTGGGCGAGAAGCTCCAGCAGCATTCCGGGCACATCGGTTGTCCTTGATTCTGAATAGGAACGATTCCAGAGCTGCCTGCGTGTCCAGAGGGAGTCGTAGTCGGCACGGAGGTCGTCAGTTATCTGCGTCTGCACGAAATCTGCCAGCATGCGGCATGCGGAGCGGTCTCCTCCGGTAGAAAACTTTCTGCTGTTTTCGGCACGAAGCGTATAGATGGAGAGCGTGCCCACAATGGAATCGTTGGGTGTGACGCCGGCATCGGTGTGGAATGCGAGCGAAAGATCTATGGGCAGGTTCCTGTCGTCTTTGAGCATCTTAACCCAGGCTCCGCGCGAAGCGAAATCGCAGGTGTAGTCGGTGCTCCACTGGTGGATAAGTGAATAGGGCATCCCGGCCCATTGCTCCCAGTACATTGCGCCTTCAAGGTAGGATGGCACATCAGAAATCTCCCAGGACGAAGTATCGTTTCCCTTCCCCCGGGCTATCTTGCCTATTCCGCCGCCTATTTTGACTGCATCTGCGGTAACCACGCTTCCTCGTGCCGGCCTGCGCCCGGCCGGAATTCCATTGTCGAGCATAATGTAGGAATCCGGTCCCAGGTCGAACTCTCCAAGGCAGATCCAGGTGCCACCGCCTGCCCTTTGGTTGACGATGTACTCACTGCTGCCTCCTCTGTGTACAACCGTATAGCGGGCGCAGTCACTGCTCTCGGGAAGTGTTTTGTAGGAGATGTACACAAAATGACGGCCGTTCTTCTCCAGCCGTGGATTCCAGCGCACGGATGCATTTGCTTTTCCGCCCGTGCAGGCGGCCTGGCGGGCTGTTCCCATGGTGAAAGGATTGTCATCCTTCACATAAACCTGTTTGCGGTCTGCAAAGCCTTCGCCGGCGCTTTTCCAATTGCCACGTTCACTGTAAACCCCGTGCGTGCGTACCGGGTGGCCGGGAGAAGGAAAATGGGAATCGTTGTCGCAGATTACTTCGATGGTCCCCGTATCACGCTCCCTGGGTGTCAGTACGTATGCGCCCGCCCTTTCAAGCATGGGGATAAGGAAGGGGAGAACGAAACTTTGTGTAAAGAGGTCTTCTGTTGTGCGCCAGTTGGGTGAACGCTGCCAGCTCCAGCATTCGGCTCCGTTGTCATAAAAGCGTCCGTGACTCTGCCAGAGGGCAATGTTGCGGCCCCTGAGTCCGCGATCGAACTTGAGTGCTCCGCTCTCTTCTATAAAGGGCTTGCGCGCGGGAGCATCCACCGAGAATTTATATTTGCCAGGCTTGCCGTCGCTTCCGGGGGCAGGGCAGACAAGATCATCGAGCGACACCGTTTCGCAGAATATAGAGCCCGGTTTGTATTCCCCCAGTTCTTCTGGCCAAAGATCCCTGACGAGGCCTTTTATCCAGGAAACGTCGTCCGGCCTCCATGGGAAGTCGGAAAATTCCTGTGTGAAGTACAGATCCAGCACATTGCCCCTTTTCAGGGCCCGTTTCAGCCGCACGGATGATTTTACCCGGAAGTGCTCCCTGGAAAGGACGGTAATGGAATCGCACGACGGCTTGAACGCTTCGAGTATTGAAGACTGTGAATATAGAGAAATGCCTGCAGCAAGCATGGCGGCGGCGGAAAGGATGGTTCGGCGCAGCATTTCAGTTCCTCTTTCGGATGTTTACGTGGGTTACGTCTATGATAAATACCCCCACCGTGCTGATGGCGATGGCGATGGCGTCAGCTTTGAAATCCGCCATGTCCATCGTCCTGTAGGGGAGTTTTCCCTGCACATACTCTGTTCCGTAGGCGATCAGGAGCCCTATGGTCAGGGTGCAGACCGCGAAGAGGACTGCACTCCATACCTTGTTTGTGAGATGGTCATAGGCAAGGTACGCAAGTATGGGGAAGGGCAGGAACATCAGGAAATGCGCCAGTTTGTCGGTTGGAATTCCAAAGATTGTACGCTGCACTTCCGGGAGTTTGTCCACATGCATAAAGCACAGGAAGGCAATGGCGGCAAGATACAGGATGAACAATATCCTAGCAAGTATGGTCTTAGGGGTCGTCATAATGACTGCATGTCATGAAGTTTGCGGTAGTATCCGTTAAGGGCTATCAGTTCATCGTGGCGTCCGCGTTCCACGATCCGTCCCTCATCCACAACTATAATCTCGTCAGCGTCCTTGATGGTGCTGAGGCGGTGGGCGATTGCGATGGTGGTGCGGTTGGCCATGAGGCGTACAAGGGCTTCCTGCAC
This sequence comes from uncultured Bacteroidia bacterium, assembly GCA_902767465.1. GTDB lineage: Bacteria > Bacteroidota > Bacteroidia > Bacteroidales > UBA932 > Cryptobacteroides. The sequence continues at coordinate 972 of CACXHM010000214.1, read as the reverse complement.
GGCCCTTTCGCTTTCAGTATCGAGCGATGCAGTAGCTTCGTCAAGGATGAGGATCGGAGGGTTTTTGAGGATGTCGCGGGCAATGCTGATACGCTGGCGCTGGCCGCCGCTGAGTTTGCAACCACGGTCGCCGACATTGGTCTGGTAGCCGTCTTCCTTCTCCATGATGAATTCGTGGGCGTTTGCAATCTTGGCTGCATTTATCACCTGTTCCTCTGTGGCACCTTCCACGCCGAATGCAATGTTGTTGAAGATTGTGTCGTTGAAGAGGATGGGTTCCTGATTGACGTTGCCCATGATTGAACGGAGGCTGTCGAGGCTGAACTGCCGGATGTCGGTGCCATCGATGGTAATGCGCCCGGCGCTCACGTCGTAAAAACGCGGCACAAGATCCACCATGGTGGATTTCCCTCCGCCTGAGGCCCCCACGATAGCGACGGTCTTTCCTTTCGGAACCTCGAAGTTGATGTCGTGCAGGATCTGGCGGTTTGAATCATAACTGAAATCCACGTGTTCAAAGCGTATTCCTTCGTTGAAAACCTTCAATTGCTTGTTCCCCTGGCTTTCGCGGATGGAGTTGTTGGCAGAGAGGATGCGGTCGATGCGTTCCATTGAGGCAAGCCCCTTTGGAATATTGTATGCAGCCTTGGAAAAATCTTTGATGGGCTGGATGACGCTGTAGAGTATCACCATGTAGAAGATGAAGGTGGGGGCATCGATGAATGAACTGTCTTTTATGATGAGGAAACCCCCGAAGCAAAGTACGATGCAGATCATGACAGTGCCAAGAAATTCGCTGACAGGATGTGCCAGAGCCTGCCGTGTGGCTACTTTTGCATTCTTGCGCTTCATCGCTCCGGTCACCTTATCGAAACGCTTGCTCATGTTCTTTTCTGCCAGGAAGGCTTTAATGACACGGAGGCCTCCCAGGGTTTCTTCCACCTGGCTCATGGTGTCGCTCCACAGGGCCTG
>CACXHM010000213.1 GCA_902767465.1 uncultured Bacteroidia bacterium | reverse complement strand
GGGGAGGACGGCCATTATTATATGACCATTACAGAAAAAGAAGCGACACGTCAGGGCATTCCAAGGAGCATTTACAGGTCTATTAAATCGTATCTGCAGAACAATACGCCCTCAGCAGAGGAAATAAGTAAAGAGGACCTGTTCTGTAAAATCATCCAGGGAAAATAATTGATATCCACTTTTTTTGTAATTTTGCCTTTATATGGCAAAACCGAAGGAGGATACCCCGCTTCTTAAACAGTATTTCAGCATCAAGGCGCAGAACCCTGAGGCTATACTGCTGTACAGGGTCGGGGATTTCTATGAGACATACAGCGACGACGCCGTGCTTGCAAGCAAGGTGCTGGGGATTGTGCAGACGCGCCGTTCCAACGGCGACAAAGGGGATGTGGCCATGGCCGGAATCCCTTATCACGCGCTGGCGCAGTATCTCCCCAAACTTGTGCGTGCAGGATATAAAGTTGCCATCTGCGACCAGCTGGAAGACCCAAAACTCGTGCAGACCAAACTGGTTAAGCGCGGGGTTACCGAGATCCTCACCCCCGGAATCGCCTTCAGCGAGGGAATGCTTGAGCAGAAGGAGCACAATTGGCTTTGCGGGCTCGATTTCGACGGGACACAGGCCGGAGCGGCCTTCCTTGACGCTTCCACCGGCACGTTCCGGGTGGCGCAGGGGAGCATGGATTACATCTCCACGCTCGTCTCATCCTTCTCTCCGAAAGAGCTGGTGGTACAGCGTGATTGCGTAAAGGGTGCGCGGGAACGGTTCGGCGACTACTATATCTCGCCCATCGAAGAATGGGCTTTCGTGTATGATTCTGCGGCTGAAAAGCTCAGGAACCAGCTCCGGGTGGATACCCTCAAGGGCTTTGGTGTTGAGAACTATCCTCTTGCCATCTGCGCTGCAGGCGCTCTCGTTTATTACCTCGAACAGACGCATCACAGCGGACTCAGCAACATCTGCAGCATCTCCCGTATAGACGAAGGGAAGTTTGTGTGGATGGACCGTTTTACCGTGCGGAATCTGGAGATATTCTCTTCCGCTTCCGGCAAGGACGGCGTGAGTCTGGTGGACGTAATCGACCGTTGCGCTTCTCCCATGGGTGCACGCCTGCTTCGAAACTGGCTGGCGATGCCGGTACTGGACCGGGCTGTGCTTAATTCCCGTTATGATATAGTTCAGTTCTTTCATGATAACGACGGGCCTCTTGATGAACTTCGCCGTCTTATTTCCGATGTGGGCGACCTCGAGCGTATCCTGTCGCGAGCGGCTACAGGGAGGATTCTTCCTAGGGAAATGATGCAGCTGCGACGGTCCCTGAGGCAGATGGATCCCATCAAGACACTTTGCTCGGATACCGGTGTGGAGGCGCTGGACAAGCTCCTGCGGGGGATGAAGAACTGCGGGCGGCTACTCTCGAAGATAGAAAGAACGATGGCGGAAGATCCGGCAGCGGCCATTGGAAAAGGTCCCGTCATCGCAGCTGGGGTTGACAAGACCCTTGATGAACTTCGTGAAATCTCTTCAGGAGGCAAGGACTATCTGCTGCAAATGCAGGAACGCGAGTCGGAACGTACGGGCATCAGTTCTCTAAAGATAGGCTACAACAACGTTTTCGGCTACTACCTCGAAGTCCGTAATACTTTCCGCGACAAGGTTCCTCCCGAATGGCACCGCAAGCAGACCCTCGTGGGTGCGGAACGCTATATTACCGAGGAACTCAAGGAATATGAGCAGAAGATCCTGGGGGCAGAGGGCAATATCTACGAAATAGAAAGCCGCATTTATTCAGAACTGGTCGCGGAAGTGCAGAAGAGCATTCGCGACATCAAAGCCAATTGCGACATCGTCTCTGCCCTCGATGTGCTTGCCGGCTTCGCGGTGCAGGCGATCGAAAGGCGTTATTGCCGACCTGAGGTGGACGGCGGCACCGTGCTTGATATCAAAGGCGGGAGGCATCCTGTCATTGAGACCCTGATGGCTCCGGGAGAGGAATATGTTCCGAATGACGTGCACCTCGACTCATCGGAAACCCAGATAATGATTCTGACAGGACCAAATATGGCTGGAAAATCCGCGCTTCTGCGCCAGACGGCTTTGATAGTGCTTATGGCGCAGGCAGGTTCTTTTGTGCCTGCCGATTCGGTGCGGATGGGTTATTTCGACAAGATTTTCACCCGTGTCGGGGCCACCGACAACATTTCCCGCGGAGAATCAACCTTTATGGTGGAAATGCTGGAGACGTCCATGATCATGCATAATCTCTCCGCCCGTTCCCTGGTACTGCTCGACGAGATAGGACGCGGGACTTCCACCTACGACGGCATGAGCATAGCCCGGGCGCTGGTTGAATATATCCACAAAAACGGCAAGGGAGCAAAGACCCTGTTTGCAACCCACTACCATGAGCTTAACGATCTTGAGCAGATTTACCCGCGGGTAAAGAACTACCATATAGCGGTGAAAGAGGTCGGGAAAGATGTGATTTTCCTGCGCAAACTCACCGAAGGAGGCGTTTCGCACAGTTTCGGTATCCACGTGGCCCGGCTGGCGGGCATGCCCCGGGAGATAGTGGAGAGTGCGGAGCGGACGCTGAAAGACCTTGAGCGCAAGGAAAACAGCGTGAAGGCCGTTGCTTCGGCGGGCTCCGTGCAGGAAGACGGAAGCGTGCAGCTGAACCTTTTTCAGCTCGATGATCCCACGCTGAGCGCCCTGAGGGCGCGTCTTGAGGAAGCCGACCTTAACAACATGACCCCGATGCAGGCTTTTGATCTGTTAAGGGCAATGAAAGAGGAGATAGGGTTGGATGCGTAGGGTTCTTATCATAACATATTATTGGCCTCCCACCGGAGGTTCAGGTGTGCAGAGGTGGCTCAAGTTTGCTAAGTATCTTCCTTCTCAGGGATGGCAGCCCGTTATCTATACCCCTTCCAATCCGGAGCAGTTGGCGGTTGACGAGAGTCTTGTGGCGGAGATTCCGGCAGAGGCGGAAGTGCTGAAGACCAGAATCCGTGAGCCTTATGCGATTTATCATAAGCTGGTCGGGAAGAAAACGGATGCCAGGGGAGCTGGGCTCAATCCCATCAATGCGCAGAAAAAGAGTTGGAAACAGCAATTGATGCTCTGGATCCGCAGCAATTTTTTTGTCCCGGATCCGCGTGCAGGATGGGTGCGTACATCAGTGAAATATCTTACTGAATATCTGCAGGAACATCCTGTAGATGTGATAGTTACAACCGGGCCTCCCCATTCGGTGCATTTGATAGGGAGAGGCCTCAAAAGAAAATTGGGCGTGCCGTGGGTTGCGGATTTCCGCGATCCATGGACCCGTATGTACTATTTTGGCAATCTGCCTTTGCTGCCGTGGGTTCGAAAGGTTCATTTCCGTTTGGAAAAATCGGTGCTTGACGAGGCTTCCGCCGTGGTGGCGGTGACTCCTTTCGTGGCTGAAGATTTTCGTTCGATGGGAAAGGCTCCCGTTGAGGTAATAACGAACGGATTCGATGAAGATGATTTTAAGGCCGGCTTGCCTGCCCGCGCTGACGGAAAGTTCCGTGTAGTGCATACCGGACTTTTTGCGTCAGACGGCAATCCCCTGGAATTATGGAAATCGCTCGCCACGCTGTGTGCGGAGTCTGCGGATTTTGCTTCCCGGCTGGAAATCAGGCTTGCCGGCAAGGTGGATACTGAAATTATTGAGGCAATTGAGGCTGCCGGATTGGGCGAAAAACTGAAACTGCTCGGATATCTTTCGCATGCCGACTCTGTGGCTGAACTCAGGCAGGCGGACATCATTTTGATGCCGCTCAGGCGTTCTCCGGAGTATTCAAAGGCTTATCCCGGGAAGATTTTCGAATGCATTGCGGCCGCCATGCCCGTGCTGGGCAGAGGGCTGGGCGACGACCCGCCCGAAACCGTCCCGCCGGGCCTTATCAGACATCCTGCCGTGCTGGGCATCGGGCCTGCCGACAGCGCAGCAGCACAACTTTTGCGCGATACCGGAGCAGGCGAAATGTTCGACTGGGAAGACGATCCGTCGGCTTTTATCCGTGCCGCTGCCTCTTCTTCTCTCGAAATCCCCACCGGCACATCAGATGCTGCGGCATTCAGTCGCCGCGTCCTCACCGCCCGCATCGCGGAACTTCTCGGTAATTTATAGGAGCGTGATGTTCGACAATTCAATCTTTTGAGTGGTCGTTTAAAGTGTCGTTGCAGCATGTTTGTGACGAATGGAAAATGATTATATTTGTCTTTATGAAAAAGATCCTTACAGTTCTGGTTACCGGATGCATGATGGCACTCCAGGTTCCTGCTGCCCGCGGCCCGGTATGGGCGCCTGCAGGTGATGATATAAAAACCAGATGGGCTGCGGAAGTGAATCCCGCCGCAGTTCTTCCTGAATATCCCCGTCCCGAAATGGTGCGGGAAGGCTGGTTGAACCTGAACGGACTTTGGGATTATGCAATATTGCCCGGAAATTCAGAATGGAAAGCCCCCGACGGAAAGATTCTGGTTCCGTTCGCAGTTGAATCCTCACTGTCCGGCGTCAAACGTGAAGTGGGTGTGGATGAAGCCCTTTGGTATGAGCGCAGTTTTTCTTTGCCCCGCAGTTGGAAAGGTAAAAGGGTGATGCTTAATTTCGGTGCGGTGGACTGGCGCACCGAGGTCTGGGTGAACGGCAGCAAAGTTGGCGAGCACACCGGAGGATACACCCCGTTCGGATTCGATATCACTTCCGCCCTCAAGAAGAGCGGATCCCAGAAAATCAGGGTGAAAGTGATTGATGCCGCCGACCAGAGTTGGCAGCCTCGTGGAAAACAGGTGAAGATGCCCCAGGGCATATGGTATACATCCGTAACCGGCATCTGGCAGACGGTGTGGATGGAGGCTGTGCCGCAGACTCGTGTCAAATCATATTACGCCGCTCCCGACATTGACTCCGGAAGATTGAACGTAAAGGTAGATGCGGAGAACCTTGCCTCCGGTGATGTGGTTACGGTGCGTCTTCTCGAAGGAGGAGTAGGGTACAATCCGGAGAAGCCGTCCTCATCTGTGCTCTGTTCTGCGAACGGTCCCGAAGCAGTTCTCGAACTGACCTCTCCCAAGTTGTGGTCGCCCGCATCTCCCTATCTGTATGGACTGGAAATAGAGGTCTCACGAAACGGGAAAACCATAGACAAGGTTCAGGGATATACCGCTTTCCGGAAGATATCCGCCGCGCGTTCTACCGATGCATACTCTGCGCATAAGGGTGTCAAGAACGGGTATATGAGACTGTTCCTGAACAATAAGCCACTCTTCCAGTTCGGCCCCCTTGATCAGGGCTGGTGGCCTGACGGCCTTTATACCGCACCTACTGACGAGGCTCTTCGCTACGATATCGAAAAGACCAGGGAGTGGGGTTTCAACATGATACGCAAGCATATCAAGGTTGAGCCGGCGCGCTGGTATTACTGGTGCGATGTGCTCGGCATAATGGTATGGCAGGATATGCCATGCATCGCCGACCATAACAAGACCGCCAACTTCGGGCGTCCCGCCGATGTTGCAGCCGGGCAGATGAACAACTGGCCCAACGATTCTTTCATAGGCGGTACCGACTGCGTGGTGCCCGAAAAGTGGAAGCAGAATTTTTACAAAGAATGGGGGGAAATACTCTCCTGCCTCAAGGGTCATCCGTGCATAACCGTATGGGTGCCGTTCAACGAGGGCTGGGGGCAGTTCGAGACAGAGAAGGTGGTTCGTTTTACAAAAGAACAGGATCCTACCCGGCCGGTAAACGAGGCCTCAGGAGGCAACTACCATCTTTGTGGAGACATATTGGATGCACATCATTATCCCGAACCCATGATGAACGTGTTTGAGAGGCGCATGGTAAATGTCCTTGGAGAATACGGAGGAATAGGATATCCAGTTTCCGGGCATATATGGCGTCCTACGGGCAAGAACTGGGGATATGCCGGCCTGTGCTCATCTCCTGAAGAAGTCATGCAGCGTTACAGGTTGTTTGCCGACCGCCTGAAGGTTTTCATCACCACGGGATGCGCTGCAGCGGTTTATACACAGACTACCGACGTAGAAATCGAGATCAACGGGCTTATGACCTATGATCGTCTGGAAAAACTGCCCGCAGAGGAACTGTGCGTCATCAATCAGGATGTGATTTCTACCCCATTCTGGATAGAATAGGGACTGTTACCGCAACAACTCCTCCAACCGTACGCTTCCCGCTGTCTTGTCGTCGCGATATTTGATGATTACGGGGCAGTAGAGGTGTACTCCGGCTTCGGCTGCAGGACCTTTTACGATGGGCTTGCTTCCGCTTACCACCACGGCTCCGCGTGGTACCACTATGCGGCCTTCCTCGTTTCGGCGGATAAAATCTCCGTTCACCGCATCATAGATTGCGGTTGAGGAGGTGATGATTACTCCGCTGGCTATCACGGCTCCTTCCTGCACGATTGTGCCTTCATAGATGCCGCAGTTGCCTCCCACGAAGGCTCCGTCTTCTATGATGGTGGGAGTTGCTCCGGCGGGTTCCAGCACTCCGCCTATCTGGGTGGATGCCGAGACATGCACGTTTTTTCCAACCTGTGCGCAGGACCCGATGGTGACATGCGAATCCACCATCGTGCCGGAATCAACATACGCTCCCACATTTACATAGGCGGGTGGCATTATGATGCTGCCGGGTGCCATGTATGCTCCACGCCTGACCGCGCTCCCGCCAGGGACGAAACGAACGCCGTCTTCAGGGCGGAACTTTCTTACCGGGAAGGTGTCTTTGTCGAGAAAACCTCCTGGCATTTCCACAATAGCCCCAAGCTTGAATCCAGCCAGAATCACTTCCTTGACCCAGCTGTTCACTTTCCAGACACCGTCGATCTTCTCGGCCACGCGGATTTCACCCCGTTCCAGGGCATCCATTACTTCGTTGAATCTTTCAAGGTTTATCTCGCTCATAAGATATTCAGGTTTTCAAGGGTTTCTTTCATCAGAGCAACAGTGTCGGGAGTAGCTGACACAAGCGGAAGCCTGAGAGAATTTTCCATCTGGCCCAGAAGCGCCATTGCGGCTTTTCCCGGTATAGGGTTGGGTTCGATAAAGAGGTTTTTGAAGAGGGCAGACATTTTCCTGTCCAGGTCTTCCGCCCTGCCGAACTGCCCATCCTGCATCGCATGCACGAATTCCGCCATCATCGCCGGAACCACGTTGGATGCGACAGAGATAACTCCGTCGGCGCCTTTGCTCATTAACTTGAAAGTGTCGTCATCGTTGCCGCTGAGCACGGAAAACCCTTCCGGACGTCCGTCGAGAATGGCATAAATCTGGTCCAGCTTGCCCGACGCCTCTTTTACAGCCACGATATTGGACACATCGGAAGCAAGCCGGAGGGTCGTTTCGGCCTCAATGTTGGATCCGGTGCGGCCCGGGACGTTGTAGAGGATAATCGGTTTGTCGGTTTCTCCTGCAATGGCCTTGAAGTATTCGTACATGCCCCTCTGCGGTGGTTTGTTATAGTACGGAGCAACTACCAGAAAGGCATCTGCATCTTTGAGCAGGCGAATATTCGCCAACGTGCCGGTTACGCTGTTTGTGCCGACTCCTACCACAACGGGTACTCCTCCTGCATTTTCCCTTGTGCAGCGGTAAACGTCGAGTTTTTCTTCGTCGCTCAGGGTTGGAGTTTCTCCCGTCGTGCCGAGCGGCACAAGAAAGTCGATGCCGGCCTTTACCTGGCACCGCACGCACCTTGCCATTGCGTCAAGGTCGGGTTTTCCGTATTTGAACGGTGTGAACAGTGCAGTTCCGCAACCTTTAAATCCTGTCATAATATAAGGTCTTTAAATTCGTGAACACCCTCGAGCCCGTCGGTGAGCAGCGCGGCTGCAACGGCCCCTTCGGCGAGTCCTTCCCTGGAGAAGGCTTCGTGGGTGAAACTGAGACGGTCGGCTTCGGAGACGAACTCAACGGTATGGATTCCGGGAACTTCCCCTTCGCGTATGGAATCAATCTGCGGCTCCGAGCCAAGCTCCTTGCATACAAGGGCGCCAAGGCTTTTTGCGGTGCCGCTCGGGGCATCCAGTTTATGGATGTGATGGGTTTCGGTGATATGAGGAGTATAACCTCTGCCTTTCAGCACTTTTGCTGTTCTTTCCACGGCTGCAAACAGGGCGTTTACTCCGATTGAGAAATTGGAAGCGTAAATCATGGGAGTTCCATGGTCTTCGAATTCTCTTATGACTTCGGCCTGGATATCGTTCCAGCCGGTGGTGCCGATAACCGCCGCCTTGAAGCTGGCGGCTATGAACTTGTAATTCTCGCGGAAGGCCTGCGGAGTGGTGAAGTCGATGCAGACGCACTCCTTGGCAATTCCCTTTGGCGTGGCACAGATATCCTCGCTCGCCAGCACCAGTTCGATGCCGTGGGATGCGAGTTTTTTTTCGATCATGTGGCCCATCCGGCCATAGCCGCTTATAATGACTTTCATAACTTCACAAAATTAGAAAAAAACGCCATCATGGAGAGCATTTAAGGAACGGGGTGCAGGATGCGGTAAGCGAAATGAAGTCTTCAACGCCAAGACGTTCGGCACGTAGGTCGAAGACAGGATTGGCAATAAAATCTGCAAATCCGGGAGCATCTGCATCGAGCATTGGCCTGAGTGCGTTGCGAAGCGTCTTGCGCCGCTGGTTAAATGCCGTTTTTACCACGGTGCGGAATAACTTCTCGTCTATTCGCAGATCTGTCCGTGCATTTCGCCGTAGCCGTATGACTGCCGACCTCACTTTCGGCGGCGGCGCAAATGCTCCGGGTTCCACGGTAAACAGGTATTCAATATCGTACCATGCCTGCAACAAGACACTCAGAATCCCATAGGTCTTGCTGCCCGGGCCTTCGGCAATGCGTTCGGCCACTTCTTTCTGTATCATGCAAACCACCTCGGGCACCAGTTCGTGATCGTCCAGTATCTTGAAGAAGATCTGCGAAGAAATATTGTATGGAAAGTTACCTATGATCCTGTAGGGGCCGTCGAAGAGCCGGTGAACGTCGAGTTTGAGATAGTCGGCCTGCCAGAGCCTGCCCTGCATTCCGTTGAAGTGTGTCAGAAGGTAGTTTACCGATTCTTCGTCGAGTTCTACCATTTTAAGGTTGATGTCTTCGCGCTCAAGCAGGTACTGCGTCAGCACTCCCATCCCCGGACCTATTTCCAGCACGTCGTATCCAACGCGACCGGCAAGGGAGCCGTCCGTGTCCCGCTGGGGGATTCCGGTACTGGTATTGCCCGTCCGAAGGTCGGTGCCGAGCGCTGCAACAATCTTCCTCGCGACCCCCTGATCCACAAGGAAATGCTGCCCCAGCGCCTTTTTTGCCCTAACTTCCACGTTAAATGTAATTAACTATTAATCAATAATTTACCTAAAACGTCTGCCGTAAAAACGTGGTAGACATTTTGTGTAACCGGTTGTAAATCAAGTACTTTTACTCCACAGCTTACCTGCGACAGCTCCAAGCACAAGCAGAAGCAGCAGGATGGAACACGCGCGGGAAATCGCTGCGCCACGCGCATAAGAGGCCGGTTCGAATCTCATTTCCAGGCTATGCTTGCCGGCTGGTACGACAGCGCTGCGGAGCACCTCGTCGCTTAGTGAAATCTCCAGTTCCTGCGCCCCATCATCCAGTGTAAGTTTCCATCCGGCAGGATAGTAAACTTCGCTGAAAATCATTTTACGCTCGCGAGAAGCCGAATATTCGTAACACAAGCGATTCGGGGCATAGCTGACCAGTCTCACAAAGTCTCCCTCTGTTTCCTGTCCGGAAAGGGGCTGTCCTGCCTCCTGGGGAAGATTTGCGGACGCAACGTCATCTGAGGGTGTATCTTCGAACCAGGCATTTCCCCTGGCATAGGGATAACGCAGCGGCGCGGCATCGCCGTCTATTATGATATACCGGCAGTTCAGCGCCGCGAGTCCGTCAAGGTACGGAAGTGCCTGTTCCGCTTCGGCAACGGTCTTGGCACCCTTTAGTGCAGAAGTAAGATCCCGGATATCGCCCTGCAGATGATTCTCTATGTATTCCTGATATATCTGCAGTTTTGCAGGAGAGTATCCACCTATATTCTTATGCCAGTACGAAGGGTGGGAGTCGTTGAATACGTTC
>CACXHM010000212.1 GCA_902767465.1 uncultured Bacteroidia bacterium | reverse complement strand
GGCGATATTCCGCAGGCTTGGAAAATGACGCTGCTGCTTAGTTCCGCGATCCTGCTGCTGATATTTCTGTGGCATCTGTTTTCCCTGCCCGCAGAGCGCGAAAACAAGAATGCCGGAGGTGGTCGCGACATTTTAAGGGCGTTCTCCACTTTCTTCCGGAAACCCGGAGTATGGCTGGCGGTGACCTTCATGCTGCTGTACCGTCTTCCGGAGGCCCTTTCGGTGAAGATGCTCACACCTTTCATGCTCGACAGTGTGTCCGAAGGCGGATTGGGCCTTAGTACTGCCCAGTCGGGCCTTGTTTACGGCACGGTGGGTGTGATAGCCTTGACTGTCGGAGGTATCCTTGGAGGTGTTTATTCTGCGCGCAAAGGTCTTCGCAAATCCCTGTGGCCTATGGCCCTCAGCCTTGCTCTTCCGTGCTCGGTATATCTGTATATGGCAATCGATCAGCCGGCGGACATATCCATCATTTATTGCTGCGTAGCCCTGGACCAGTTCGGATACGGATTCGGTTTTACGGCTTACATGCTCTACATGATGTATTTTTCAAAAGGAGAATTCAGCACCTCGCACTATGCCGTATGCACCGCTTTCATGGCCTTGAGCATGATGGTTCCTGGTTTCTTTGCCGGCATGCTGCAGGAGACCCTTGGATATATCGGATTCTTTATTCTTGTGATGATATGCTGTATAGCTACGATAGCGGTTACTGCGATCCTGCCCTCCCGTATCGACCCTTCATATGGTAAAAAATAATTTGTGGTACGGATTATGCAATTGTCACTTTGAATAGTTATATTTACGGTCACTAAAATTGAGCATTATGAAAACAGTTTACAGAATCGCACTCTCGGCCGCAGCGGCCATGGCGATAGCATTTGCGCCCATTGCAGCTAATGCCCAATCCAGAAGCGGCGGCAGCAGCCGTTCATCTTCCAGCCAGACCAGTTCACGCTCGTCATCCTCCGGCAGCAGCCGCAGTTATTCGAGCGCAAGCAGAAGCAGCTCCGGCAGCAGCCGCAGCTCTTCAAGTATAAGCAGAAGCAGTTACAGCAGCTCCAGTTCGAACCGCAGCTCTTCAAGTGTCAGCAGGAGCAGCAGCCCGCAAAACCGCAGTCAGGTGAGCGGACGTTCCAGTTCTTCCAGCACTTCCAGGGCTGTTGGAGGTACTGTTCCTTCCAGTTCCCGTTCTGCCGGCAGCACGAGCAGGAGCAGTTCCAGCGTGAGCCGCAGCTCTTCAAGTGTCAGCCGAAGCAGTTCCGGCGCTGCTCGCAGCGGTGGGGTTTCCAGCGTGAGCGGAGGTGCCCGCAGATCTACTTCCGGTTCGGCTGTCTCTTCCGGTTCATCCACAAGCCGTTCCGGCGGAAGGTCAGTGAGCGGAGGCGCGCGTAATTCGGTGGGATCTGCGGTAAGCAGCACCGGTCCCGGCAACAGGGGATATAATCCTACAAACAGCTACAGCCGTCAGACGGCGGGAGCTCCCGGGCAGGTTCGTTTCGACGATCACGGCAAGAGGGTGGCTCCTATCCACCGTCATCCCGTCCATTATGACCGCCCCGGCAGGTTCTACGGACCGGATCCTCACTATTACGGATACAGGGTGCATCATCTGCCCCACTACAACAGGTATCGCTATTGGGGGATAGACTACTACTATTATAACGGTATTTATTATCGCTATTGGGACAGCTTCTATCACATCTGCCGTCCTCCTTACGGGATACTGTTCGACAGGGCCCTGTACAACCTCGAACTTGACGTGTTGACATTTGCATACTATAATAATGTATATCGTACCTACAGTACGGTCAACAGCAACTACGCAACCATCAACGAGCAGAACCGCATCATTGCTGAGAACAATGCTACCATTGCCGCTCAGAACGCTGCCATAGCGCAGAACAACGCCACGATTACCGCCCAGCAGAATGTTGCTGCAAGCGCTGCGGCTACCCCCACGATGGATATCAACACCCTCAAGTCGTATGCTTCGTATCAGCTCGCAACCAAACTCGGCCTCATCCAGAGTTTTGCTGCAAACGGTCAGGAGTACTACTACGACGACGGAGTCTTCTTTATGGCTGATGCAAATGGCCAGTACAAGGTGATAGTGCCTCCTGCCGGAGCCCTCATCAAGGCCCTGCCTGAAGACTATGACACCGTAACCCTTGCCGACGGCAATGAGTATTACAAGGTGGACGACACCATCTACCGTATGACGGTCTCCGACGGAGTCCCTTACTTTGAAGTGCTTGGTCAGATGCCTGCAAAGGCGTAGAAAAAATCTTTCAGAACTCCGGCATCGCCGGAGGCTTCGAAACTTATTTCGGGATGCGTATCGCGCGTCCCGATTTTGTTTTCTGTCATCACCTGCACCAGACGGGCCGCTACGGCCGGTGCCGGGTCAATGAACCGTACATCTTGATACCCCAGGTCCGATGCGACCTTTTTAAGGGTCTCCAGCAGGAAAGGGTAATGGGTGCAGCCGAGCACTATGCGGTCGGCGCCTGCCTCAAGAAGGGGAGCGAGGCTTACGCGGACTGTGCTTTCAGCTTCGGTACCGGAAAGGATGCCCTTTTCAACGAGTTCCACGAACCCCTTTCCAACATGTTCGATTATTTTTACATGGTCTTCGAACCGGCCCTTTGTGTTAAGATATTTGCTGCCTTTGAGAGTGCCTGCCGTTGCGAGAACTCCTATCACTCCGCTACGGGTGCCGAGGGCGGCGGGTTTCACTGCCGGTTCCATCCCCACGAAAGGAATGGAATAACTCTTCCTCAGGTATTCGATGGCAGCGGAAGTTGCCGTATTGCAGGCGAGGACCATCGCTTCGGCACCCTTGTCAATGAAATGCCGGGTAATCGCATCGAGCCTGTCTTTGATGAATTCAGGAGTCTTGTCACCGTATGGGCAGTTGGCATTGTCGGCGTAGTAGATATATGATTCATCGGGAAGGACCTTGCGGATCTCCCGGAAAACCGAAAGACCTCCCACTCCCGAATCCATGATGCCGATCACAGCCATAACTTTGCGAAGATAACTATTTTTCGCTGAAGATTTGCTATCTTCGCAAATATGAAACGATTGATAATCGTATCTGTTTTGATGTTCCTGCCTCTTTTTGTTGTCGCGCATACATTATCCGACAGCATAAGGACTATAACCCCCATGCACGAATATGGTCATACGATAGACAGTCGGCGTTATGGCCCGGCTTATTTGTTCACTATCGGTGTTTCTAGTCTTAACAGTGCAGCATAATCAACATATTGGAACGAGATCTCTCCGACAACGGGGCATTATTTTACACGCTCATCTCACGATATCTACTGGACAGAAAAGAGAGCGAATAAGAATGCATCTAAGTATTTTGATTCTTATTATAATGTATCTTGGAACACTCTTTATAAAAATGGTACATATGAAGATTACTACCCTCTATAGAATAACTGGTACCAATTTATTGTCATTTCTTTTTGTCTTCACGTTCACTGTTCTGTTTACATCATGTGTGGGATTCGCCGAAGATAGAACATATCATGATATTTACTTAAATAATACATCATTGCTGTCGATAGTTGCTTGCCTTAATATCGATAGCTTAGATGTAAACAAAGGTTCGTATTATCATGATAATCGTCTTCCTAATACGCCTCGCTATTTAGTTGAAATTAATCCAAAAACTGAAGGCCATTTTGAAGCATGGATGGGGCCATGGAAAAAGTATTATAAGAACTACAATTATATTCATGTCTATATTATATCCAAATCTACAATAAATAATTATTCATGGCAAATTATTGCTGAACAAGGACTATTTCTTGTACGTTATGATTTAACAAAAGACGACATTAATCGCTTGGAAACAGTTGGCAACGAGGGTCTCTCAACATATATCTCCTTTCCACCAAGTGAACGAATGAAGAATATTCATATGTGGCCTCCGTATGAGGAGGTGATAGCAAAGTATAAGGAATAATATGCATTACGCCCGGTGCCGCGAAAGGATGACAGTCGGCTACAAATACAATGCCTCCGGGGCAAAGGCCCACGCGACGTTCCCGGTACTCGGGCTGGAGCGCCACTATCTTGGCGGAGTCTTCGAACGGGACGTGCGGTCGTGGGGCGATCCAGATGACCCATGGGGCCCGCCGCCCGGCTCCGAAACGGTGCAGCGGCTGTTCCTCGGCGGAAACGCCTACGACGCACCGATGGTACTCGCAAAAGTGAATGACGGTCCGTGGACCCCGTACAACATCGGACGTGACACGCAGGGTAGTATCACCCATGTCATGACCGCCGACGGAGAGAAAATGCTCCAACTCCGGAGTCTTTTCGCCGTATGGGCAGTAAGCGTTGTCGGCATATATATTTTTGCCATAGCTCTTGCGAAGATGACAAAAAAGCACAATCAAGTGTGCTTTTAGCTTGCTTTTTATAAAAAAGTTTCTATTTTTGCAGTAAAAACACAATATATTGGAGTTTTATGCAATCGATAGGAGAAACGATTACCACGCGTAGAAAGGAATTGAAGATTACCCAGCGGCAGCTCTCGGAGCTCGCGTCTGTCGGGTATAATACGCTGATTGCAGTGGAAAAGGGACAGGGGAATCCCACCCTTTCGGTTTTGCAGAGAATCCTGGATACGCTTGGGCTCCGCATAATAGTGACGGTCAAAGATTATGAGGAGTCTTAAGGTTTTTAACAACGGAGTCTATGCCGGCTTGCTGACAGAAAAGGACAACGGCTATGTGTTCGAGTACGACGATGCTTACTTCTATGATCCATCGGCCCCTGCCGTGAGCCTTACCATCAGCAAGAAGTACAAGATACATAAATCCAATATCTTGTTTCCGTTCTTTGCCAACATGCTTTCCGAAGGGGACAACCGGGCCCTGCAGGCCGGAAGGCTGAAGATAGATGCTGAGGATGACTTTGGTATTCTTGAGGCTACTGCGCAATATGATGCTCCCGGGACAATAACAGTGCAGCCTTATGAGAACGATTGAAGTCTGCCCCTGCACTCTTGCTGCCGGTTACTCGACATATTCCCCGTCTGCAATCCGCCATTTTGCCGGAGGTCACAAGGTGTCGCATATTCTTCCTTATGATGCCTTCCCGTCGGAAGAAGAAACCCGCCTGTTTGACGATAACCGGGAACGCATGTCGCTTTCCGGCGCACAGCGAAAGTATTCAATGGTAATAGACTCAGGCATATTCCGGCTGGCCGGAAAAGGTGAACAGGGTACTTACATACTTAAACCCAATCTGCTGCAGTTTGAGAACAGGGAGTACAGTCCTGCAAATGAGCATCTTACAATGCAGCTGGCAGCCCAGGTTTATGGCATTGATACGGCAGCATGCGCATTGTGCTTCTCGAAGAACGGAGAAGCTGCATATCTGACAAAGCGATATGATGTGGCTCCGGATGGCAGCAAGATTCAGCAGGAAGACTTTGCTTCCATGGCGGGAATCAGCAGGGCTAGCCACGGAGGGAACTTCAAGTATTCTGCGTGCAGTTATGAGGATGTCGGGTTGTTGATGCAAAAGTATCTTCCTGCCTGGAGGGTGGAAATTGTGAAGTTTTTCGATATCCTGCTGTTCAATTTCGTACATGGAAACGGGGATGCCCACATCAAGAATTTTTCTGTGCTGCGGACGTCTGGAGGCGATTATCGTCTTGCTCCTGCGTACGATTTGATCTGCTCGATGATGCATATCCATGGCGATAGTATTTTTGCCTTGGAAAAGGGCCTGTATAAGGGATGGATTCCCGGACACTATGTGACCGGATCGGACTTCTTGCTGCTCGCAGAGCGTATCGGTATTCCGCGCAAGATTGCCGCGCGTGAGATTGACAGGTTCTGTGCAGACTATGATGAGGCAGAAGTCCTGATAGGGAACTCTTTTCTGAGCGATGCCCTGAAGGAACAGTACCGTGCAATCCGTAAAGTAAGGATCAACTCCTTTCTGAAAGTGTTATGATAGGCATAGTCATAGTGAATTTCGGGGATCCGGCGCGGACAATACGCTTCGTGCGGGAGGAGTGTGCCAAGGTGGCTGCGGAGCACGGTGTAGTGGTGGTGGACAACGGCGGAGCGGAATCCTCCACTGAACTGCTGCGCAAGGGCCTTGGCTCCGATGCCGTCGTGCTGCCCGCAGGCGGCAACCTCGGATTTGCGCGAGGCAACAATCTCGGGGCTGACTATGCAATAAAAGAATTTGGAGCCGACCTTCTTCTTTTCGTGAACAATGACATCGTTTTTACCGATGCCGACGTGGTGGACAGGCTGGCCGCAAGACTTAAGGAATTGCCCGATGCCGGAATGATAGGCCCGAAAGTGGTCGGCCTCGACGGCCGTCTGCAAAGTCCCGAACCTTTCAAGAGTTTCGCAGTGCAGCATCTCCTGCCTTACTGGGGCAAACTCTTCATGGGAAGGGATGCCCTCAGGGAAAAGCTGATGACCGATTATGCGCAAACTGCCGGGGAAGGCCCGCACTACCGTCTGATGGGTTCCTTCATGCTGATGCGCTCCGCCGATTTCGAGGCCTGCGGGGGGATGGACCCGAACACTTTCCTGTACGCCGAAGAAGCCATCCTTTCGGAACGCCTGAAAAAGATAGGGAAGGAAGTGTGGTATGACCCTTCTGTGCAGGTATTGCACGAGCACGGTGCAACTATTGACAGTCATTACGGCCGGATGCGTAAGCGCCGCATGCGGCTGGAGAGCGACGCCTACTATTACAAGACCTACATAGGGCTTCCTCCGTTCCAGTATGCCGCTGCCCGTGTCACCTATGCGCTCAAAGCATTGTTTGGAAGATGAAAAAGGTTTACGTTTCTCCCTCTGCGACCCGGAAAGCCGGATATTCCAGCCGGTATTTTCTGCATCTGAAGCGCGAACTGGCCTCTTATTTTGAGGTGCTGGAGGCAGATAATGCCCCGTGCATCATGCAGTCGGGGGCGCTTCTGCGGAACAGTTTCAAGGCCGATGTGGCGGTGCTGAGTTTCGTTGAGAACATAGCCTTCCATAAACTTGCCGTCCTGCAGACTTGCATTGCAATGCTCGCACTGGGTATCTTGCGCCTTCGCAAGTGCCGGACAGTCTTTATCTTCCATAATCCGAGTCCCCATCAGGGCGGGAACGCCCTCTCCCGGGCGCTTACCGACAAGCTCTTCCGCATCGCGGACCTGGTTGTCGCGCATACTGAGAATACTGCTTCGATTGCCCGGGAAAGGGTTGGAGAACAAAAGGTGCTGTATTTTCCCCATCCTTGCGAAGCTCCGGTGAGCGCGCCTGCAGGTGCACGGACCGACGTGCTGATCTGGGGAACCGTCCTGCCTTACAAGGGGGTGGAAGAGTTCGTTTCCAACGGGGCCGTCCGTGCATCCGGCCTGAAAATAAAGATATTGGGAGCGTGTCCGGATCCTGCCCTTGCCGAAAGGATACACGCGCTTGAAAATGATAATATCAGCTTTGAGCAGCGGCGTGCGGAGATGGACGAGATAGCCTCGAATGTGGCTGGCAGCCGCTTCGTGCTGTTTCCCTATCTTCCGGGCAGCATTTCGGGCTCCGGGACGCTTGTGGATACGCTCCGTTTCGGTGGGAATCCGGTGGGACCGGATGTGGGTGCCTTTGCAGAACTCTCGCAGCATGGCCTGTGCCGCGTATATGCCGATATCTCCGAATTGCTCGAAATTCTACACTCCACCTGGAGCGCCGACCCTGCACGCGTGCGGGAATATTTGTCCGGGAATTCCTGGACATCGTTTGTGGAGACTGTGGTGAACAGGCTCAAAGAAAACGTTTGAGGATATTCTTGATGATTCTGGGCCTGGGGTAGGGAGAGGAAAACGGCCGTGCGTGCGGAATCCTCTGCAATTCTGGGAGGATGGCGGGTTCGATGCCCGCATGGCACAGCAGCGGCATCAGATGCAGCTGGTCGCGCCGTGGTCCTGCGAGAAAAGCCTTCCACCAGTTTTCATCCACCTCCATAACTTCCGGCAGATTGTGCCTTCGCAGGATGATATTGTTCTCAAGCAGCCCGTCATGGCGGGGGAAACCGGATTTCTTGAGCCTGCGTTCGAGCAGGAAGGCATCGCGCCAGCGGCAATGGCCGGCGAGGTAGCACTTCCGAATCTCTTCATAGATGCAGTCCCGTTGGGGATGCTTTACACCGGCCCAGGCGGTTCCCGAGGCGATGGCGGCATCGGCCGCATCATAGATGGCATCGCCTGCGAGTACAAGGTTCGAATCTATGTAGAGGCTGACATCATAGTCCGGCAGAACTTTATGCGGCAGGATTTTGGGATAGCGTGAAGCGGTCTTTGCATCGGGCCCTTCCGTTCTCCTGAACTGCCATATGCCGTCGGCGCAAACTGCTTCATTGTCGGTAAAGCAGATGTAATCCCAGTCCGGTTTAACCGTAGCCGGCTGGCGGAGAACATCGTATCCTCCCGTGATGCAGGTATATATGACTTTTCTCATTGCGGCAGTATGCATTGGTCGCCGAGTATCCGGAGAAACTCCGGCGTGTGAAAATCAATCCTTCCACCATAAGCCGCCAGGGTAAGTTCAGAAAACCAAAGTTTCCCTTCGGCTTCGTAGAAATCGACCCTGGCTTCCGGGAACCCTTTGGAGAGACGGGCCGCAGCCTGCAGCATGGTGCCCAGGTGCGCGGGGCGGGGGATATCTATTTCTGCTGCCAGATAGTGCCCTGTCGGTCTGTCTGCACCTTCGACGGGCTGCCAGTCGGTGTCGAAGGTACGCACCTGTACGCTGTCGGCGCTGCGGTTTACGCAGGCCCAGATGCAGAAGGGCTTTCCGTCGAAGCACCAGACCTTGTAGTCGGGGATGGAACTCTGCCCTTGTCCTGCTTTGAGGAATTGCTCGGCGAGAATCCTCGGTTTGATTGCATTATAATACAACTCTCCATTCGAATAGCCGAACTTGCGTTTCAGTTTTGTCCGGAAGAATTTCCGCAACTCATCTTCGTCAAAGTCCGGAGCGGTTCTGTCTACCACCCTGGTCGATCCACTGTCGTGGTTGCATTTGAGGACGAAGCGTGCGGGAAGAGCTTCGAATTCTATTTCTTCCGGACTGTCCCATACTCCGATCAGCGGCACACAAAGATCCCCCCATCCGCACTCTGCGAGATAATCCCTCACGGCAATTTTGTCGGCGTAGCGGGCATAGCGCTTGTCATAGGTGTGGCATAGCAGCCACAGGATTTTCTCATTTATATCTTTGGGATTCTTTATGTCGGGGTTTAAGCCATGCTTGCGGGACTCGCGCAAAAGGCCTGATGCGTGAAATAAACGCATCTCGGCATTTCGCAGCGTTGCAAGTGCCTTCCGGCGGAGGGTGGCGAGATAAACCATAATAATTGTAAAGATACATAAAATTTGTAAATTTGTCGGGTTATGCCTGACGGGGAACATCTCATATCTGAAAACAGCAGGAGAATAGCGAGGAACACAGTATTCCTTTATTTTCGCATGCTGCTGTTGATGCTGATCGGGCTGTTTACCGCGAGGGTAATACTGCGCAACCTCGGTTTCGACGATTACGGGCTTTACAATGCTGTTGGAAGCGTGGTTGCCATCAGCAACGTGGTTGCCATGTCGGTATCTGCCGCTATCGGCCGCTTCATTACGGCAGGACTGGGAGAAGGCGACACCGAAAAATCCCGCCGCATCTTTGCGGTGAGTCAGGCCGTGAGCATCTGTCTGTGCCTGGTAGTTCTTCTGCTTGTAGAAACGGTCGGCCTATGGTTCCTGAACACTCAGATGGATATCCCTGCCGGCAGGGAAGATGCGGCCAACTGGGTATATCAGTGCAGTGCCGGCGTGCTGTTGCTGTCTTTGATGTCGGTACCCTACAACGCCACTATCCTTGCTCATGAACGAATGTCGGCATTTGCTTATGTGAGCATAGTAGAGGCGGTGCTCAAGCTGTCGGTCGCGATAGCAATCCTCTATTCTCCGGTGGATAAACTCAAGCTTTACGCACTCCTGATGCTCGGCGTGGCGTTTCTGGTGAGGCTCAGTTACGGTCTGTATTGCCGGCGTCATTTCGAAGAAACTCTTACCCGCCCTGTTTTCGACAGGAGCATGTTCAGGAAGCTTCTCAGTTTTGCCGGATGGAACTTCCTGGGGTCGGGCACTTTTCTGTTGAATACGCAGGGAACCACCATCCTCACCAATATCTTTTACGGGGTTGGTATGAATGCTCCGCGGGGTGTGGCCGGACAGATTGAGAACATTGTGAAGCAGTTCGTCAACAACGTTGTCATTGCCATCAACCCGCAGATAACCAAGTCTTATGTCGCGGGAAACAAGGATTACTCTTTTGAGCTTGCCTGCAAGGGCTCGAAGTATGCGGTGCTGATCATTCTGCTGTTTCTGGTCCCGTACATTTTTGAGGCGGACAGGCTCTCGCTGCTGCTCTTCGGGAAAAACCCGGAAGGCACAGGCATTTTCTCCACCCTTGCAATCCTCTGCGTAATGATGGACCTTGTTCTCACTACGTTTGCCACCCTTGAGCTTGCACACGGCGATATCAAACGCTACTATATTATCATCTCATCTGTAAGCATCCTCATCCTGCCCATCACATGGCTGGCTTTTGCGATGGGGGCTCCGGCATGGTCCGCATACATCGTTTTTATTGCAGTGTATCTGGTGGCGGACCTGCTGAAACTGCTTATTATTCGTTCACAGACCGGTTTTGCCCTGCAGAAGTTTCTCCGGGATGTCCTCGTCCCGTGCGGAACGGTTGCTGCCGTTTCCATATGCCTCACGGCAGCCTGCCGCTGTTTCTTCCCCGATGGCTGGTGGAGAATGGTGACAGTTCTCTTCGTAAGTTCGTTTGCAACGGTTGTATGCTCGTATTTTGCCGCTCTTACTCCCGGAGAGAGAGAATTTATAAAAAGTAAAATATGCCGAAAATCTGCCTGATACATCCTCATGTAAAAGATGTGGTTTCAGTCCTTCATTACCTCCGGTTGGATGGATGCGGACTGGAATCCTCCCTTGAATTGGATTCCTGCAGACCGGATATTCTGATTGCTACAGAGTGGATTTATTATAGAAAAGATCTTTTCAAGCTCTTTCGAACGCTATATCCGTACGCGAGCCTTCAGGTCTGCTGCCTGCAGGAGGCGGTTGAAGCGGACATGAATCTTTTCGACTATGCCTGCGGTTTCAGCGACGTGGCCCGTCCCGACGGACGTTTTTTCCGGCTTCCGTCTCCGCTGGAGCTATATTCCGGCTTCCTGAACGGAGAGAAAAACAATCCCATACAGAGTTCAGATGCAGCCCTTGTGGAACTTTCCGGCAAAACAGGATTCTGCAATTTCCTCTATTCGAACCCGGATGCACATCCGATGCGCGACCGGATATTCCATAAGCTGTGCGAGTACAAAAAAGTGGATTCTCTTGGAAAACATCTTAACAATGTGGGCGTTCCCGGCACGGGCTATTCCGGCGGCCATAAGGCGGAAGGGCTTGAACTGAAGAGGAGGTACAAGTTTTCGGTTGCAGCAGAAAATGCTTGTTTTCCAGGTTATACCTCTGAAAAACTGCTTACATCGCTGCAAGCCCATACGGTTCCGGTTTATTGGGGTAATCCCAATGTTGCGTCGGAGGTGAATCCGGAATGCTTTATCGACGCTTCGTCTTTCCCGGATCTGGATTCTTTACTGGAAAGAGTGCGGGAAATTGACTGTGACGATGCCCTGTGGGCAAAAATAATATCTGCTCCGTGGTTTACCAGAGAGCAGATGAAATTACACGAACTGCGCACTGCAGCATATCGGGAAAAGATGGCCGGGATACTTGCAGGAGGCTTTCCTGCCGCTTTGCCGGAGGGATATCACGAAAATCTTTACAGAAAAAGATTCTTTTCCGGTGACTTTCCCTTCGAAAGGCCTTCCCTGTTGTCGCGAGTGGCAGCCTTGATGTTTACTCGGCGCACTTCTCGCAGCTGAAGCAACCCCAGACGAGAGCGGCAAGCGCTCCGCCGGCGAGGGGACCTGCGAAGAATACCCATACATCCTTGAGGGCGTCTCCTCCCACGAAGAGGGCGGGGCCAAGTGAACGCGCAGGGTTCACCGATGTTCCGGTAAGGTTGATGCATACGAGGTGGATGAGCACCAGGGTGAGACCGATGGCAAGGCCTGCAAGGTTGCCGGCACCTTTCTTGGAATCGGTTGCTCCGAGCACAACAAGAACGAAGATGAAGGTGGCGACGCACTCTACAACGAGGGCACCCCATGCGCCACCTGCGTTGGCAACGCCGTTTGCGCCAAGTCCTTCACCAGCTCCGGTGAGAGCTACGATGCCGTAGAGGATGGCTGCGCCGGCGATACCGCCGAGGATCTGGCCGCACCAGTATCCGCAAGCATCCTTCCAACTCATCCTCTTGCTGAGTGCTACTCCGAGGGTGATGGCTGGATTGATGTGGCAACCGGAGATGCCTCCGATGGTGTAAGCCATAGCAACAACTGCAAGACCGAATGCGAGGGCCGTTGCGGCAACGCCTGCGGGCTCACCGCAGCCGACAAAAACGGCAGTTCCGCAACCCAGGAGGGTGAGGACGGCCGTGCCGATGAATTCTGCAAAATACTTTTTCATAATAATAAGGTTTTAGTGGTGCTAATATCGGTAAAATTTGCGAATAATCATTAAATTTGTGAGATGATTACTTCTGAACACACAAAAGAGTTGCACCAGCGCATCGCTGTACTGGAGAAATCCCTGAATATAGAGGCGAAGCGTGCGGAGGTCTCTGAAAAGGAGGCGCAGAGCCAGGCTCCCGGTTTCTGGGATGACCCCAAAGCGGCAGAAACCTTCCTCAAGGAAGTGAACGGCATAAAGTCCTGGGTTACGGCCTTCGATGCCGTCAAAGGTGCGGTGGAAGACCTCGACGTGCTCGTGGAACTTGATCCGGAAGGACCCGACACCGAAGCAGCTTATGCAGAAGCTGTAAAAAAACTGGAAGATCTTGAGTTTAAGAATATGCTTGGCGAGGAGGGTGACAACCTTGGCGCCGTCCTTACAATCAATTCGGGTGCCGGCGGCACCGAGTCCAACGACTGGAGCGCCATGCTGATGCGAATGTATATGCGATGGGGCGAGCGTAACGGGTATAAAATGACCGTGACGGAACTCGTGGAAGGCGACGAAGCCGGCATAAAAAGCGCAACTATACAGTATGAGGGTGATTATGCCTACGGTTATCTGAAAGCTGAAAGCGGCGTGCACCGGCTGGTGCGCATCTCTCCTTTCAATGCCCAGGGGAAGCGTCAGACCACCTTCTCGTCGGTATTCGTCTATCCCCTCGTAGATGACACCATCAATATCGAAATCAATCCTGCGGACATCGAGTGGGATACCTTCCGTTCCGGCGGTCACGGCGGCCAGAACGTGAACAAGGTGGAAACCGGTGTGCGCGTGCGCCATATCCCCACCGGCATCATGGTTGAAAACACCGAAACCCGCAGCCAGCAGGACAACCGCCAGAATGCGCTGCGAATTCTTAAGTCCCGTCTCTACGACATTGAACTCAAGAAACGTCAGGAAAAGCAGGCGGAACTCGAAGGACAGAAAAAGAAGATTGAATGGGGTTCGCAGATACGTTCCTATGTGCTGCATCCCTACCGCATGGTGAAAGACCTGCGCACCGGCTACGAAACCGCCGATACCCAGGGTGTGCTGGACGGAGACCTCAATGAATTCATGAAAACCTGGTTGATGCAAAAATAATCTTTGATGCATCTTTAGTTTTCATGTACAAGGTCTCTCCGAAAAGCAGAGACCTTGTACGCAAATAGGCGTTCTGCCCCCTATAACCGTACAAGGTCCCCGGTATGCTGCGAGACCTTGTACGCAAATTCCCTTTTTTGACAGATTCTTTTGTTTCTGTCAGTTTTTTATTGTTTTTGACAGCTGAAAGAAAAACTGTCAAAAGCATCAATACTGCCAAAAAGTGGATCAGGTCCAAAACCATGTGTTCACCGCCGTAATTTGCAGGATGGTCATGGAGACAAGATTGGACAGGGCAAGGTCCGAAGGCGACGTTTTCAGGAGCCGGGGACACTTGTCCTGACCACCACGGAGGAAGGGAAAGCTGCATTTCGTGGGGATTTCGGAAGGGTCCACAGGCTTTTGGACTTGATCCCAAAAAGTATCTGTCCCAATTGGAAACTCTTGGAATGCTCGCCAAGGAAAAAGTCGGCAAAGAGTTTATATGGCTCAATACGGATTAAATGTCTATACTGACGGATTGACGTGGCTGCTTGAAAATTGATTTGCTAAGGTCTGATCGATTCATTAAATTTGCAGATTCAAAATAAACTGTATCAAAGATGCCTGATTTCAAGTACGCACCAATGTTCCAGCTGGGGGAAGATACCACGGAATACTACCGCATTCCCGGCTCCGAGAAATATGTTTCAACCTCGCAGTTCGAGGGTCATAAAATGCTCAAGGTAGCCCCCGAGGCACTCACTCTGGTTGCCCGGCAGAGTTTCCACGACTGCCAGTTCATGCTGCGCAGGGCGCACAACGAGCAGGTGGCGGCCATTCTCAAGGATCCCGAGGCCAGCGAGAACGACAAATACGTCGCGCTGCAGTTCCTTCGCAATGCCGAGACTGCCGTAAAGGGAGTCCTTCCTTTCTGCCAGGACACGGGCACTGCAATCATCCATGGTGAGAAGGGGCAGCAGGTGTGGACCGGCTTCGAAGATGAGGAGGCCCTCAGCCTCGGAGTTTTCAATACCTATACCCAGGAGAACCTGCGCTATAGCCAAAACGCTCCGCTGAATATGTATGACGAGATCAATACCCGCTGCAATCTGCCGGCGCAGATAGATCTTGAGGCCGTAGAGGGCGATGAAGACCGCTTTGTGATGGTGGCGAAGGGCGGCGGCAGCGCCAACAAGACATATTTTTACCCCATGACCAAGGCCACCATCCAGAACGAGGGTACACTTCTGCCTTTCCTGGTCGAGAAGATGAAAACTCTCGGTACGGCTGCATGTCCGCCGTATCATATCGCCTTCGTGATCGGTGGCACTTCGGCAGAGAAGAATCTTCTCACGGTGAAACTTGCCAGCATCAAATACTATGACGGCCTGCCCACCACAGGGGATGAAACCGGCCGTGCGTTCCGCGACATCGATCTTGAGCAGAAGCTCCTCAAGGAAGCTCAGAAAATAGGGCTCGGCGCCCAGTTCGGAGGCAAGTATCTCGCACATGACATCCGCGTGATTCGCCTTCCCAGGCACGGCGCAAGTTGCCCGATCGGCATGGGAGTGAGCTGCTCCGCTGACCGCAACATCAAGAGTAAAATCAACGCCGAGGGTGTTTGGATCGAAAAAATGGATACCAATCCTTCGGAACTTATTCCGGAAGAGTACCGCAGGCCGGGCGAAGGTGCCAGGGGGATAGAAATCGACCTTGACAAGGGGATCGATTTCGTGAGGGCCGAACTCAGCAAATATACCGTCGGTACCCGTGTCAATCTCAAAGGCACCATCATAGTCGCCCGCGACATCGCACATGCAAAGCTTAAGGCCCGTCTCGATGCCGGAGAGTCGATGCCCGCTTATTTTAAAGATCATCCCATACTCTATGCCGGCCCCGCAAAGACCCCCGAAGGGTATCCCTGCGGAAGCATGGGCCCCACTACCGCGAACAGGATGGATCCTTATGTAGATGAGTTCCAGGACAACGGGGCATCCCTCGTAATGATAGCCAAAGGCAACCGTACGCAAGTAGTGACAGACGCTTGCAAAAAGCACGGAGGATTCTACCTTGGCACCATAGGCGGTGTGGCCGCAGTGCTCTCCCAGAGTTGCATCCGCAGCATTGAGTGCGTAGAATATCCGGAACTCGGTATGGAAGCAATCTGGAAAATAACCGTTGAGGATTTTCCCGCATTTATTCTGGTTGACGACAAAGGAAACGATTTCTTTAAAAAGTTCTAGAATATGAAATCCCTGGCTGTAAGGCTGGCGAAAATCGTCGGAATCATCGCAGTGGCATTTACTGTGGTGATTCTTGCGCTGCAACTTGTGTTGAACAGTGCCTGGATGCGTTCCAAGATCGACGGCATCGCCGCCTCCGCCATCGAAAAGGGGGAGTTGCGCTATAACCGGCTGCATTTCCGGACCTTTCCTTTTATTGTGGTGGAAGCCGATTCGCTGTCGGTGACCTATCCCCATGCCCTGTTTTCGGAGTACGATGATCTCGGGGTGAGGGGACCACTGCTTTCGGAAGGACGCGGGGAAGTGGAAGATACTCTTTTTTCTGCCGGCCGGATCGGGGTTTCTCTGAATCCCTGGAAGCTTTTCGGCGGGCGGATCCGGGTAAAGTATCTTCATCTGGAGCGCCCCCGGGTTTATTATCATGCCTACGATGGCACGGCCAGTAACTTGGATATATTCTCCAAATCGGAAGAACCGGAGGATACGGTCAAAAAATCTTCCGGACTGCCTTGGATACTTCTTTCCGATATCTGCATCAATAAAGATCCGCGCATAGTTTATACATCTCAGGCCGACACTGTTCATGCCGGAATCAGCTTCGATTCTTTCAGCCTGAAAGGCGGCGTTCGTGTAAAGAAAAACAAACTTGCATCAAAGGTGCGGGGTCTCGGGATGATACTGGATAGTATGAGGCTGAACGGACGCCTGCCTTCCGACACGCTCGCGGTGAATGTTGATCGATTGTCACTTTCGACGCCGAAGACCAATGTCCTGGATATGCTTCTGCGCGGGGATGCCCTTTATTTCTCTCCGTCGCTGGGCAGTCTCCACGTGCCGGCAGGTCTCGAAGCCCGCGCATCTTTCAAGAAGCATGCAAGGCATTTCGATGTCGGGCTGGACCATCTGGATGCTTCCGTGGCGTATGTGCCCCTGAGGGCTTCGGGCCGGTTCAGCAAGTTCAAAGACCATAGCAATGTAAAACTTTCCGCAGGGATTGACTCCTGCAGTCTTGGAACTGTTCTTGACAAATATGCGGCTAACTTTACTCCGACAGCGCGAGACATCCGCACGGATGCTGTCCTGAATCTTGGCGTGAATGCTGACGGCACCCTTTCAGATAAGGAATATCCCAAGGTGGAGGCATCCCTGGACATTCCTTCCGGGCACATTCAGTATCTGCCCAAGCGTATCGTTGCCATGCTTGATCTTGGTGCAAACGCCGTGCTTACTTCAGGGGGAGCGCTCTCGGCAGAAGTCGGACGGTGCCATGTGCGGAGCAACGGGCTGAAGCTTGACCTCGACGGAGACGGCCGCGATCTGATCGGAGACGATCCTGCAGTGGCAGCACGTCTGTCGGGTTTTGCAATTCTGGATTCGCTCAGACAGTACATGCCTGAGAATCTGGATCTTTCAGGCTCGGGACGCCTGAATCTTTCGGCTGACGTGAACGCGCATCTTCGTGAACTCGAAGATTACATTTTCCGCAAGACCCGTATCAACTGCAATCTTACTGCAGACCGTCTTGCCCTTCGAATGCCTTCTCAGGGGCTTTCTGCCAGCCTTGACGGTGCCGACATACAACTGCTTTCCGCCGCGTCCGGACTCCATGTTTCGGCCGATGCCGACAGCGTCGGGGTCGTTATGTCGGATTCATTCAGCGCAGGTATTGCCGGAATGGTGAACAGGGCGGACATTACCAAGGAGATGCGTGATTCTGTGAATGTGCCGGTGATGCGCCTGTCGAGTGACAACCGCAG
The DNA here is from genome assembly GCA_902767465.1 of uncultured Bacteroidia bacterium. Classification (GTDB taxonomy): domain Bacteria; phylum Bacteroidota; class Bacteroidia; order Bacteroidales; family UBA932; genus Cryptobacteroides. Next base: position 10,064 of record CACXHM010000212.1, on the reverse strand, counting down.
TCTGCTTGTTTTCGCTGGCGACAACAAGGTTCAGACAGACAATGCCCTTGTTTCGTTGGAAGCATATCGCCGCATCCGCAGGGGACGTCCGCGGGTGAGGCGTATCCTGGATTCCCTGCAGCGGGTTTATCCGGGGGTTCCCCGGGATTCCCTATTCGCCCGTGCCCGAATGGACCGCCCGAGGGATGAGTTCGCATCCAAGGATATCAGAGTGGCACTTGATTCGTCGCTCTTGGCGCTTTGGCGCCGCTGGCACCCGGGTGGACTGATATCTCTCGAAAATGCAAATATCGTGAGTCCTTCGCTCCCTCTGCGTACCCGCATCAATTCGTTTGACATGGCTTTGGATGATGAAGACGTGCAGATTGCATCGTGCAGCGTCGATTGCGGTTCTTCCGATATGTCGCTTTCAGGCAAAGTAGGAGGGCTCAGACGCTTTATTCGCGGCAGACGGCCGCTTACTTTCAATCTGGCGCTCGAATCCGGTCGCTTGAACCTGAATGAGATTCTGGTTGCAATGCACAGTTACGGGGAAGAGGTGTCCGATTCCCTTGAAAATGCGGTTTATGATCCTTCGGAAGGGGAGATGAAGGCAATAGTTGTTCCCAAGAATCTCAGGGGCACGGTGGATGTAATGGCGCGCAGGGTGGACTATTCTAATTTTGATATCCGTCCCGCTTCCGCCACCCTCAGCATACGCGACAGGGTGCTGCAGGTGAAGGACGTGGATGTCCAGACCAGCCTCGGACAGATCCGTATGGATGCATTCTATTCCACCAAGAGCAGGGAGGATATCTCAGCAGGACTGGATATGCACCTGCAGGACATGTCGGCCTACGACATCATCCACACGCTCCCTACCGTGGACGCTATGATGCCGGCACTGAAATCTTTCGAAGGTACGCTCAATTGCGATCTCTCCGCCACAACGCAGTTGGATACCAATCTCAATGTGCTGACGCCATCCTTGAACGGGCTTGTGCGCATTTCCGGTCAGGATCTGAATATCAAGAATGCAGGAAGCCTGCGCAAGATAACCCGTCTGCTTATGTTCAAGGACAAGAACATTGGCCGTATCGAGGACATGTATGTGGATGCGGTTGTGCAGGACAACAAAGTGGAAGTTTATCCTTTCGTGCTCGGAGTCGACCGTTATCGCGTTGCGCTGAGCGGGGTGCAGGGATTCAACGGAAGCATGAGATACAATGCTTCCATTATAAAGAGTTTCCTTCCTTTCAATTTTGGCATCAACATCTACGGCAACCTTGATAAATGGCGCTTTTCGCTTGGCCGCAGCAAGTATCGCAGCGGGCGGATTCCATCGTTCTCGGCCGAACTGGACACCATGCAGGTGAACCTCCTTTCAGTGATCCGTGGTATCTATGACAGGGGAGTGGACAATGCAATGGAACAGATGGCACGCGAAAACAGGCGACTGGAGAAAGCCAAGCTGCTCAACAGTTATATGGGCGCCGCCTCGGATGAATTGCTGAGCAAAGAGGAATTCCAGCAAGTGGACTCCCTGCTCTTTGAGATGCAGATGCAGGAAGAACAAGAAGAAATTGATGCTTCACTCCAGGCGGCGGCGGATGAAGCCCTTTATGCCTTGGGAGACGAACATTTGAAGTGGCTGGAAGGTCATCCATGGGCCGAAGCCGCCCTCTCCAGGGCTGAACAGCGCAAAGCTGCCCGGGCCCGTCGTAAAACTGATGCTGCAGGCCAGGAGCTGTCCTCATCTTCAGGTGCGCCGGCTGGAAAGGCTTTCTGAATCCAAGAATAATTGCTATATTTGCCGCCCGTCTTCTGATGACGGGTTTGCGGGTGTGTTGAAATGGTAGACAAGCCAGACTTAGGATCTGGTGCCGAGAGGCGTGAGAGTTCGAGTCTCTCCACCCGCACGAAACGATCTTCGCGCTCGTTAGATAATACAAATTGCCCAGACTGCGTTTCATTTTCTGCCTCGTTGTTTTTCTTTGTGCTTCATGCTCAAAGGAGAAGGTTGTATATGTGTCGGATCCGGACGATGTGCCATCGACGGCACCTCTTGTTTCTGTGCTATATGATCCCGGGGCATTGGGCGACCGCGGCTACAACGATCTTGTTTATCGCGGCATAGAGAATGCAGCGTATAATTATGGCCTGCGGGCGCTCCAGCTTTCGCCCACGTCAGAGGCTGAAGGGCTGGCCACGCTGCAGACGATTCTTGATCAGATGAGCGTTCCGCAGGATACGGTAAGACGCCTTTTCATTGTGGCGGGAGCGAGTTATGACAGTTATTTGAGAGAAAACAACCGGCGGTTGGAGAACAATCCATATGCGGATCTTCTCTATCTCGAGACCTCTCTGCCCCTCGAAGGCAAGGGCTCGACCCTTTATCTTCCATATTATGGAGCAATGTATGAAGCAGGGGCTATTGCACATGCCGTTTATGAGGATGTTCTCCTCATCGGTGCAAACCCTAAAGTGGAATCCGTCAGGAGCGCTGTAGATGGATTTACGGACGGATTCAACGCGGGTTACCCCCATTTCTACGATGATGGGCAGCTGGTTACCTGCTGGTTGTCCGATGATGCCTCCGGCGGGTTCAGCATCGCAGATTCCACTGCCATCCGGATTATGAATGACCGTGACTGGGAAAGTGTTTCCCAACTTATCGTTCCTGTCTGCGGTGGCGCTGCAGGGACTTTTCAACGAATGTGCGACATGTTCGGCAGATATGATTATATGGGCATCGATACCAGTGCCGAGGCCCGGAACTGTCCTTGTTCCATTATCAAGCACATCGATCGCGCCATTTCGGTTTGCATAGAGCAGTGGCTGTCTTCAGAAGGTATGCCGAAGCATCAAAGATTATCGTTTGCAGATGGTTATACCGAGGTCATTTTGCATCCATACACCACCGGACAAAAGTATTTGTTTGAAGAAATGCTCACCGACGGGTTTTTTGATTCGATGTATGAAGATGCGGTGAAAAAGGAGGCTGAATATGGGCTGTAAATCGAGGTTCCTGTTGCTGGCCGTCCTGCTGTTTGTGTGCTCGTGCGGGAGCAAGGAAGAGAAGATTGTCGTGAAGCCAGCCCGGCAATGGAAATCCCGGACGCTGGCTATAGTGGCCCCTGTGGGAGATCCGGCAACAAAAACACGGCTGGAACGAACGGCAAAATGGTTTCAGGAGAATTTTCGGGAGAGTCAGAAGCACAATGAGATTGCTGTCGATCTAAAGCTCGAGTGGTACGATGAACTTAGTGAAGATCTTGAAAAACTAAGCGTGGATCTGGCGGTAAGGGAAGATGTTATTGCCATCGTCGGACCATTCTCAAATGAAGGCGTGGCAACGTTCGCATCGGTTTGCAGGAGGATGCTGAAACCTCTGATTGCCCCCACTGCCACAAGCGAAGAAATCGTGCGGCGTTATGCTGTCTCTGCAAGTGGCCTTAATGTCAATCCATCTCCGTTCTTATGGTCACTTACAGAAACTGACGTGAGTTTTGCCGGACTTCTGATGACGAATTTCGCTACTGTCTGCAAGTGGTATGAAGACGTGATCGAAGAGCCGCATGCTGCAGTTTTCTCTCCGGACGATGCATATGGGCAGACCTTCAACTATTGGGCTCCTTTTTTCGCCCTTCAGGACAATATAGATCTGCAACGCAATTCCCAGTTCAGCAATACCGAAGAATTGCTCTCGATGCTCGTTCCCTATCGGGAAGTGATGAAAAAAAACGGAACGGGAAGATGTGCCATATTCTGCGTGGCGGAGACAGCAAAGCAGATGTACGATGTTGCCCGGGCCAACCGGAAGGCAGTGATGGATGAAGATTTCTGGCCTTTGCTTCACGACAGTTCTGATCCCGACGACCCGGAAAACGACCGCTACTGGCTGGAACTAAAGAATACTTATCAGACTTATTTTGCATTTTCTTCGCTGAGTGAAGAAGGGCTGGAAGCTCTTGGTCCCCGCGGAACCAAAATACTTCAGGGCTATGAAGGGTTCTCTCCCTATGCCGATCCATCTACCGGTTTTGAATTGAGTTACGGTATCCGCTTCGGTGTAAAGCCTACGTTTGCCGAGTGCAAGTTCTACGATGCACTGATGCTTGCAGCTTTTGCCGCCTGTTATGTAGAGCATACAGCTCCGGATACCTCAAATCTCAATCAGGCCATCAACCAGGCTATCATTAAACTCACCCTTGAGGCTGACGGATCAGACCTCGGCGGTCCGGCGTGGAACGCAACTTCCATGCAGGTTTATCTCACTGCAATGGAACAGGGAGAACTCCTTCATTTCGTGGGAGCGTCCGGCGAAATCAATTTTGACAGCAATACCTTTACGGCCGCTACGACTACCACCTATGTCCATTGGCAGATTTTTGACGATGAAATCAGGCATCTGCGTTATTTCGGGGGAACGGGAGGACGCAGTGCCGATGCCAAAGCCGCGTGGAAATATCTGTACGACAAAGACAAAGCTTCATCCGACTTCGACGATCAGGCTTCCGGAGGCATAGAACGCAGCTATCAGACACTTGGCGACAAATATGCGCTTCTGGTGCAGGGAAGCAATGGTTTTACCAACTACCGGCACGGGGCCGATGTCCTGAATGTTTACCAGATGCTTCGTCGTGAGGGTTTTCCCGACGATCATATAATCCTTGTGTTGGACAAAGCCCTCGCCACCGATGCTAGCAACTTCGAACAGGGGGCCATCCGCACTTCTGCCGACGGCCCGGACCTGCTTGGAGGAAAGGATTCTTTGCCTGCGGCGGTCGTAGATTACGACAGCGCCGATCTTACCGCAGCCGACATTGCTGATATCCTTCTTGGCAAGCGCAGCAGGTCTCTTCCAGATGTGCTGCCGCAGGACGGGGGCAACAACGTGCTGTTCTACTGGAGCGGGCATGGACGCAGTGCCCAGCATGGTGGCGCCGATGAGTTCTGCTGGCGGGAAACATCCCCGGGGCTTGGTTTCTCAGCTGAACTACTTGGGAAAACGGCGCAGGATATGCTTTTCCGGAAGCTCCTGGTTGTCGCCGAGCCTTGTTACGGTGAATCGGTTATCCGTGCCGTGGATGGTATCCCGGGTGCGCTTGCGATGTCCGGAGCAAGTGCCGCAGAACAATCATGGGCCGATAACTGGAATAACAATGCCCGGGTGTGGATGTGCGACCGCTTCTCGAAGAATTTCGTTGACTGCCTCACAATGAATCCTCACTGCAACTTCCGCGATCTTTTCCTGTACTGTGCCCAGCATACGCTGGGGTCCCATGCCCGGATCGTCGGTGCAGGGAACTTTGGCAATCTGTATGTGGAGAGTCCCGCCGAATTCTTTATTTACGACAAGCGGCAATAAAGAAGGCGCGGAGCTATTTCGTGCCGAATATGCGGTCTCCGGCATCTCCAAGTCCAGGGACGATATAGGCGTTTTCGTTGAGGTGATCGTCCACAGCTGCAACGTAAATATCAACGTCCGGATGTTCGGCCTGTACTTTGGCTATTCCTTCGGGAACCGCTACCAGGCACATCAGCCGGATATTATGGCAGCCTCTTTCCTTGAGCATTGCAATGGCGTCGCATGCGCTCCCACCGGTTGCGAGCATGGGGTCGGTGAGGATAACAAGACGGTCCTGGATATCTTCCGGAAGTTTGCAGAAATAAACCACAGGCTTATGAGTTTCTTCATTGCGGTAAAGACCGATATGACCGACCTTGGCGACCGGAACCAGGCTCAACAGTCCGTCGACCATGCCGATACCTGCGCGCAGAATAGGCACGATGGCCAGCTTGCGTCCGGAAACCGTCTTCGCAGTCATCTTGCAGATAGGAGTCTCGATCTCGATATCTTCGAGTGGAATGTCACGGGTGACTTCGTACCCCATCAGCAAAGCGATCTCCTCCAGCAGCTCTCTGAAGTCTTTGGATCCGGTTTCTTTTTTGCGCATGATCGTCAGCTTGTGCTGGATCATGGGATGGTCGATAACATGAACTTGGCTCATAGTATGAATGGTATTAAGATATGACTTTGATTCCTTCCTCCTTCAGCAGGGGGATGGTCTGTTTGTGTCCTTCACTGTCTACCCATCCCAGGCAGTCTTCAAGAAGTGTGACCTTAAACCCGGCCTTGAGAAGGTCCTCGGCAGTGTTTTTTACGCAATACTCGGTGGCAATTCCGGTAACATAGACAAGTTCGGCGCCCAGAAGCTGAAGCACTTCGCCAAGCGACTGGTCTGCGCCGTTCCTGCCGTCGAATCCGGAATATTGTTCGAGCTCGGGATTACACCCCTTATAAAAAACAAGTTCCTCCTGCACGAAAGGCAGCAGGTCGTCATGGATCTGTGAACCCCTGGTGCCGGCAACGCAGTGCGGAGGCCACGGCCCGCCTTGAGCCGCAAAGGAACAATGGTCGGAAGGGTGATGGTCGCACACAAAGAGAACCGGAAGGCCCGGATGCTTTTCGATGAATTCGCGTGTGGAGGCAACCGCCTCGAGGGAATGCCCGCATTCGAGCGACCCGCCTTTCAGGAAATCGTAGATTTCATCTACGACAACGATGGCTTTCTGAAGATTATTCATTTATGCAAAGATAATAAACATTCTTCTAAAAAGAGCAACGAAAATACCTCTGCGGCAAAAGTCCGCAGAGGTATCCGGCAGTTATGTTGATTTGGTCCTACTTATAGATGGGACCGAAATTGGCGCATGCACGGTAGTCTGCGCCTTCCTTGTCCATTCCGAAAGCGTTCCAGGCAGCAGGACGGAAGATCTTGCTGTCCTCCACATTATGCATGCAGACAGGGATACGCAGGATGGATGCAAGAGTGATAAGATCTGCTCCGATATGTCCGTAGGCGATGGCTCCATGGTTGGCTCCCCAGTTGTTCATCACGCTGTAAACATCCTTGAAGCAGTCTTTCCTCTCATCAAGACGGGGAACGAACCAGGTGGTAGGCCAGGTTGGATCGGTGCGCTTGTCAAGGATATCATGCATATCTTTGGGAAGTTCGGCTGTCCAGCCTTCGGCTATCTGAAGGACGGGGCCCTGGCCTGCAATGATGTTGAGACGCATCATGGTCATGGGCATTCCTCCCCGTGTTACGAAATGGGCAGAGTAGCCGCCTCCGCGGAAGTAGTCACGGTCTGCCGGCATCCAGTTGGTGGCGGCGAGGCATGCTTCTACGTCTTTCCCGGTCATGTTCCAAGGTTCCTTGATGGTGGGCTTCCCTTCGGCATCGCTCATTGCACCGGTGGCGTCGAGAGTGGTGGCTCCGGAGTTGATGAGGTGGATGAATCCGCCGGCAGCGAGTCCTTCGGGGGATTTTCCGGTAACGCGTTTGACGGCCTCGGGGCTCCAGTAGGTGCGGACGTCGCTGAACATTACGCCGCGGTTCGTGAGCAGATGTCCGAACAGCATGGACAGTCCATTGAGGGAATCGTTCTCGGTTGCAAGAACATCGGCTTCACGGATTCCGTTCCAGTCGAATGATGAACACATCAGGCTCTCGGGGAAATCAAAATTGGGCTTGTAGTCGGTCCACTGGCGCTGGCCCTGCACTCCGCCCACGATGGCATTATGCCCGAGGGCTTCTTCCTTGTAGCCCATTTCGAGGAGTTTGGGGTTGCCGTGCATCAGGTCGCGGATGATCATCATGTTTTTCACGGTGAATTCCCAGTCGGCATCCTTTTCTTCACGGTTCTTACCCTTGCCTTTTCCGTTGAATGAAGTCATCGGGGTGCCGGGGAACAGAGCACGGTCTTCGTTGTAGTCATGACCTTCCTGCGGTTTGCAGTATTTTTCCACCCAGGCCATGGCTCTCTTGAATTCTTCGTGGTCGTATATGCCGAAATCCACGCGTCGGAGTATTTCCACCAGCGAAACGTATTCAGTGCGCATGCCGAGGTAGTTCTGCAGGAAATCGGCATTTACTATGGAACCTGCTATTCCCATGCAGGTGTTGCCCATGGACAGATAACTTTTGCCGCGCATTGTCGCAACGGCCTGTGCTGCACTCGCAAAGCGGAGTATCTTTTCTGCCACGTCGGTGGGAATGGTGTTGTCGGCGAGGTCCTGGACGTCGTGTCCGTAGATGCCGAAGGCGGGAAGCCCTTTCTGGGCGTGTGCTGCGAGAACTGCGGCGAGATATACAGCCCCGGGGCGCTCAGTGCCGTTGAAACCCCATACGGCCTTTGGCCAGTGGGGGTTCATGTCCATTGTTTCGGATCCATAGCACCAGCATGAGGTGACGGTGATGGTGGATCCTACGCCTTCACGCTCGAACTGTTCGGCGCAGGCGGCCGCTTCGGCTACGCGGCCTATCGTTGTGTTGGAAATAACGCATTCCACGGGAGACCCGTCTCCGTTGCGGAGATTGTTTGAAATGAGCTCGGCTACTGCTTTTGCAAGAGCCATTGTTTTTTCTTCGAGGCTTTCCCGCACACCACCCTGACGGCCGTCAATCGTGGGGCGTATGCCTATTTTTGGATACTTCATAATAAAAAGTTGGTTAATTTGTTTTCTGTGTGAAATATCTGCGCCAGCCGTAGGTGGCAACAACGGCGAAACAGATCAGCGGCAGCACGAACGAGACGTTTACGGCCGGGTGACCTGCCACGGTGCCGAGGTCGATTATCATTCCCTGCAGCGGCGGCATGAGAGCACCTCCCACGATTGCCATTACCAGGAAAGAAGCACCGAGGGTGGTGTCCTGCACGTCCACGTTCTCAAGAGCGATGCCGTAGATGGTGGGAAACATCAGGCTCATGAAGAAGCTGATCCCCACCAGACAGTAGAGTCCGGTTTTTCCAACGATGCAAATGGCTCCCAGAGTGCAGATTGCTGCGCAGATGCCGAAAATTCCCAGCATCTTGCGGGAGTTGAGGTATTTCATGAGCATCGTTGAAATGAAACGGCTGCATAGGAAGAGTATCATGGCGAGGATGTTGAACCGCTGCGCCACTGCTTTGTTGATGCCCAGGTTGTCGGCATACTGGATGATGAATGTCCATACCATTATCTGGGCTGCAACGTAGAACACCTGGGTGATTACGCCTTCGCGATAGGCCTTGTTGTGCCAAAGGTTGCACAGAGTCATGCGGGTCGTGTGAGTGTTCCCGGCCGCCTTCTCCTCTTCGCTCTGTGTCTTCGGCATGTGCACCAGTGCGATTACGACGAGCACAAGCAGCACTACCAGGCCTATTATGACATAGGGGTTTCGGATAATTGCAAGGTCGTGAAGCCGGATATCGGCCTTATCGGCTTCCGAGAGCATTGGAAAGATGATGTTGCCGGCCGCGTCACGTTTGTCTGAAAGAAGCTGCGGCAGCACGACGAAGGAAGCCACGGCCATGCCGCAGAGCGATCCCATAGGATTGAAAGTCTGGGCAAGGTTCAGTCTGCGCGTGGAAGTCTCTTTACTGCCGAGCGACAGGATGTAGGGGTTTGCCGTGGTTTCGAGAAATGCGAGTCCGAAGGTGAGGATATACAGTGAGATGCAAAAGAAACTGAACTGCTGGTACGCCGCTGCGGGAATGAAGAGGAAAGCCCCCGCCGCATACAGTCCCAATCCCAGCAGGATAGCACTCTTGTAGGAATACTTTCGGATGAAAAGCGCAGCTGGAATTGCCATCGTAGCATATCCTCCATAGAATGCGAACTGGATCAGCGACGCCTTTGCGGCACTTAGTTCCATCACCGTCTGGAATGCGGCAACCATTGGATTTGTTATGTCGTTTGCGAATCCCCAGAGGGCAAACAGGCTCGTAATCAGTATAAATGGAACGAGATACTTTTTCTCGACCAGTTTAGCTTTAGTGTTGCTCATGCTTGAGTTAAGTTTCCAACCTACAAATATAAAAAAACCGCAGCGATTTTGCTACGGTTGTCTTTCTAAAATAAAGGAGTGATCTTACTGATCCTCCTCGAGGCGGAGCTTCTGGACGTAGATGGCCTTTTCCTTGGCAAGGCGCTTCAGCACTGAAGGCTTTTTGAACTCCTTGCGGGCACGCATTTCGCGCACGGCACCGGTCTTTTCGAATTTGCGCTTGAATTTCTTCAGGGCCCTTTCGATGTT
>CACXHM010000211.1 GCA_902767465.1 uncultured Bacteroidia bacterium | reverse complement strand
TATGCTCCTTTTTCTCGCACTCGGGATGTTTTGCGGAATTTTGCCGACGGGCCCCGGCCTTCTCGATGTTTTCAGCACTGCCGGAGGGGCAATGCCCGCGGGCGGCCTTTTTGGGGAGTCACGTGCCCTTTACCCCTCCGGTCTGGGAGAGGCGGCAATGTCTGCGGTTGATATTTTGGGGCAGCCACAGGCCCTTTACCCCTCCGGCGTCGGGATGTCGGTTTTCGAACGGGCCCTGGGACGGACAATAGCGCTGGTGCGCAGCCTGCCGTTTGCCCACGAGAAAACCGGAGCCTTGCTGCAGGCCCTTCTCACTGGTTCAAAGGAGGCTCTTTCCCGGGACACCATAGTAGCGTTCCGCACTGCCGGCGCATCCCACATCCTGGCGTTGAGCGGGTTGCATCTGGGGGTAATTTATCTGCTGCTGGGCCGGGTTATGTCCGTATTCGGAAACGGCCGGATCATGATGGCGGCGAGGAGCGCGGTCATCGTATCTGTATGCGCTTTCTACGCGATTATGACAGGGGCCTCTCCTTCAATAGTGCGTGCTCTGCTTTTTATCGGAATCAACGAATTGATGCGCTTTTTCCCGGATCGGTGCAAGACGCCAATTTCTGTATGGTGCTGCGCGCTGATGATTCAGTTATGTCTTTCCCCGGAAGTAATCCGTTCGGTCGGTTTCCAACTCAGTTACCTCGCGATGTTGGGGATCTTTACGCTGTTCCCGGTGTTGGACGGATGGTATGATGCTTCTCACGGTAATGGCAAGAGTCCCTGGAAAGCTATGGATGCTGTGAACACTTTGCCTGTTAGACAAGGGAAAGATAGAAAGAGAACTACCGGGCCGATGCGCTGGATCTGGTCATCCATGGCGCTAAGCATCTCCTGCCAACTGTTCACCGCTCCTCTGGTGTGGGTGGTTTTTGGCACTTTCCCCAGATATTTCCTTCTCACCAACCTGCTGGCGCTGCCACTGGTTTCGGCTTTGATGCCGTTTGCGATAGTTTCTGCAACTCTTTTTGCCCTGGGCATCTGTCCGGATGTGTTGCTGGACCTAACCGACTTCTTTGCTACCCTGCTTTTATCAGTAATATCTATTATCGCCGAACTATAAGTAGCGTGAAGTGGAAGTACTTGATAAACAGATATTTATAAAAGTTGTCTATGTAAAACTACATAGACAACTTCTTATTAATATTTTGAAAATAAGATAGTTACACTTCACATGACCGAGTCGGGAGAAGTGTAACTGTGACCAGAAGCTGACTTACTCTGTCGCGGCAGCAGCTTCTTTGCACTTGGAACACTGCTGATCGGCAGGCTTGTCGCAATGGCCTTTGCCACATTCGGGCTTTTCACCGCACTCTGCTTTTTCTTTGCATGCAGGCTTCTCGCCACACTCTGCCTTTTCTTCGCAAGAAGGCTTATCGCAAACGGGTTTGCAGCAATCTGCTCCCTCGACGCAGCATTCTGCGCCTTCCTTGCAGCATTCAGGCTTAACGGCATGATGATGCTTGTGGCCTTTGTGGGCGGGAACTGCCTCAGAAGCTTTGACAGCTTTCTTCCATGCCTTTACAACCTTTCCTTCAGCTGTTTTGATGTCAACCACCTGCTTCACTGAAACGTCTGGAACGGGTATATCGCACTTTTCTTTGCAGCAAGGTTTTTTGTCTGCGTCTTTAGGGCAGGGCTTGTCGCATTCTGCCTTCTTGTCGCATGCAGGCTTATCGCACTCCGGCTTGGCTTCGTCACAAGCCTTCTTTTCGCAGCCTTCATGCTTGCCGCAGCAGTCCTTCTTCAAGGCTACAATCACCTTGTTGCCATCGACAAGCTTGGTGCAAACAACCTCCTCACCATCAACTACATAAGCCTCGGGGCAGACTGATTCGGCATCAATGGCCTCGGGATATTCAATCACAACGGCAGCCACTTTATCGGGGCCGGCAACCACGGCGCACACTTTCTGCTTGCCGCCGCAACAGGATACTGCGAGCACGGACACTGCCGCACAAACCGCAAAAATGTTGTAAAACTTTTTCATGACATTGATATTTAAAAGATTAATCTTCGTATAGTTCCGACAAAATATATGCTTTGAAGTCGCTTTGCAGTATATCTTTGGTTCTGAACCAGATATGCCCTTTTACGTACCATGCTGACCGGCACAGTTCGAGTTCGCGCCCAAACTCCGAAATCGAAAGATATGGAGCATCCAGGCCCTTGGTTATGCCCTGGGCATACTTGTAGGCAGCCAGCCCCACATACACGGGAACCCCCTTGGCGATAAAGGCCCAGCTGTCCAGCACGGTTTCGAAGGCGGCTGCATCCCCCCGTCCAATCGCCCAGTAGATCTGAGGTGCAAGATAATCCACGCTGCCTTCAGCGACCCACATTCGCGGATCAGCATAGAGGTGGCAGGTATTAACAAGCCTGCCGGAGGGAGATACACCGAACACTGCATCCGGATTTGTCTCATGTGTGGCTTTGCAAAGGGTTGCAACCACATTGTTGATGGTCGCATACCGCCAATCGTCAAGCGATCTTCCATTGCCATATAGCCTGTACATGTCATTATTCCATCCTTTCCCGTCTTTGCGCAGTCCGTCCGGATAAAAATAATCGTCGATATGCAGCCCGTCCACATCGTAGCGTCCGACAATCTCGCAGGCAATCTGCCTGAGAAAATCCACGACTTCAGGATTGCCGGGATCAAGGTAAAGTTTGTGGCGGTAGTTCTGCACCCAGTCAGGATGCGAGATGCTCACATGCATGCTGTCGTGAGGAGTGACGTCATCGCGGCAAACGCGCAGCGGGTTTATCCAGGCATGGATCTGCATGCCGCATTCATGGGCAACTTTTACCGCAAGGGCGAGAGGATCATAGCCGGGGCTGCGCCCTTCGGTGCCGGTAAGCACGGCACTCCATGGAAGGAGTTTGGAAGGGTAGAGGGCATCCATGTTGCTCACAACCTGGAAGAAGAGTGTGTTGCATCCGACCTCCCGAAGTCCCCGGATCTGTTCAATCAGATGAAACTGCTGGATAATTGCCGCTTCATCGCAGTCCGGCCAGTCGAGACCGGCAACGGTTGCCAGCCATGCCCCTCGGATTTCCTCAGGAGAGTTGTCATGCTGCATGACGGTATCCTGCTGGGCAAGCGCACGGGTGCATACGAAAATGCACAATATGACAATATGGAATAAACGCCTTCTCACGAAGTGTAAAGATAGTAAAAAAATCAGTTATTAAACAAGTCCCTTGCAGGAAGCATTTTGCTGTAGCGCTGCCGGCTCTGCACTATGAGATTGTGGATCGTTTTGGAAAAACGCGGTCCTTTCCATGCGTGCGTGTTGGAGATGAGTATCCAGCATTCTCCGTCCGGGAAGAGATTGACATAGGCACTGGTTCCGGACAACGATCCGGTGCGCTGCCAGCCTTTTTGCGGGCTGGTGCTGTTCCACCCGAGTCCAAACTTATGCTCTTCACCAGTATATGTCATTTTCCGTATGCTTTTTATAGACAAGATGTCCGGAATCTGCGGCTTTCCGTCGATGGAAGCGATGAATCGTGCAAGCTCAGGGCCCGAACATACCCATGCTCCGGCACCTTTCAGCGCCCGGATGTTGTTCCCTCCATAGCAACGGACCACCGAATCGGGGGTGTTGTCGTATTTTGGCACTTTCGGGTCATTGTCATGCATGTAATAACGGGTTTCCCCCGGGTGACGCTCTTCGTAGGTATTGTGGGCAAGATGGAAATCCTCGCATCCGGCGGGTTCAAGTACGTTTTTCTGCATCCATTTCTCGTAGTCCATACCGGTTTTACGCTCAATAATCATGCTTAGCAGCAGATATCCGAAATTGGAGTATTCATGCCCTTTTCCGGGACGGTAGCCCAGCCTGCGCCGTACGGCTATTGATGTAAGCTTGTGCTGGTCGGGCGCTTTGTCGAGATGATAGATGTTCATCAGGTCCCGGGTCGTGAACATCGGATCTCCCCGGCGAATGCTCAGTCCGGCCTCGTGCCGCAGCAACTGCTCCACTGTAATGTCCCTGTAAGCTTTTTCGGCAAGGTTTTCTGTGAATTCCGTGTCGCTCAGTATGCCCTCGGTGCCGAAAACTCTGTCGGAAAGGCTGAGTTTACCCTGTTCCACCAGTTTCATGATCCCGGCTGCAGTGATGAGTTTGCTTACCGATGCTACGCGCATTATTGTGCCCGGCCGCATCGGTTCGTCATCATCGGCCTTGCCGTAACCTTTGGCATATATAAGTGAATCGTTTCGGGTGATGCACAGTTCAAGCCCGCGGATCTGCCATCTCTGCATGAATGTGCGGATGTCGCGGTCCAGCTTGGAAAGCGAGGCTGTGTCGGACATTTCGTTTGTGAGAACTGCGTTGATGCCGCTGATACGCCTGGATGGTGCCTTTTTCCCGGATGGAATCATCATGATCAGAATCAGGAGGGCCACCAGCACTGCAAGAGCGGAGTAAACGTATTTTTTATTGCGCAGTTTCACTTTTTTCAAGATGTCGTATCAGTCTTATTATAAGTATCAGGGTGCAGATGAAAGCAAGCAGGTCCGAAACAGGATAACTTGCCCATACTCCTTCAATCCCGAAACTCAGCGGCAGGATATAAAGCGCCGGAAGCAGGAAAATCAACTGGCGGCTCAGCGAAAGGAAGATGCTTTTGCGCACCATCCCAAGGCATTGGAACAGATTGGTACTTACTATCTGGAAGCCGATGATGGGGAATGTGCAGTTCATGATGCGCATACCATGACGGGCGATCTCCTTGAGTTCGGGGTCGTTGGTGAAAATGGATACCGCATGGCCGGGGAAGACTTCGCAGATTACGAAACCCACGAGGCAGACCACAGTGGCCCAGAAAACTGAAAGCTGATAGACGGTTTTTACCCGTAAACCTTTTCCGGCTCCGTAATTATAGCTTGCAATAGGCTGCATCCCTTGATTGATCCCCATAACCACCATAAGGAAAAGGAAAGAGATGCGTCCGATGATGCCGTAGGCCCCGATGGCCAGATCGCTTCCATAGGCGCGCAGCTGCTGGTTGATGAACATGGTGACAAGGCATGCGGCGCTGTTCATAAGGAAGGGGCCGAGTCCTATACCCATAGAAGTCCGGGCGATTTTTGCGCTGAAACCGAAAATGCGTTTCCCAAAACGGATGACGTTTTGTCCGGAGGCAAAGTACCAGATGCAATACGCAAGCGAGAGCGTCTGGCAGAGGATTGTTGCAGTTGCCGCGCCCTGCACGCCCAACTTGAAGGCGAAGATGAAAATGGGATCAAGGATGGCGTTCAGAATCACTGTGAACAGCGTGAGCCCCATTGCCAGCCTGGGATTGCCGGTTGCCCGTATCATGCTGTTCAGGCCGAAATACAGGTGGGTGATGATGAATCCGGCAAGGATGATGATCATGTAGTCCCTGGCAAAGGGATAAATGGCTTCGCTTGCTCCGAAAAAGAACAGCACCGGTTTCAGAAAAGCCAGGATCAGTACCGAGAACAGGGCGCCGAGGACTACGTTCAGCGTAACCACATTGGGCAGTACCTTGTTTGCCGTGACATAGTTTTTCTGTCCGAGCAGCATCGAAACCAGGGTAGATGCGCCGACGCCCACAAGCGTCCCGATGGCGGATCCGAGGTTCATGATGGGAAAGGTGACGGCAAGGCCTGAAATAGCGAGCGATCCGACATCTTTGATATGGCCGATGTAGATGCTGTCCACCATGTTATATAAAGAACTCGCAGTCATGGCTATTATGCCCGGGACTGCGTATTCTTTCAGCAGCGTGCTGATCTTTCTGGTTTCCAGTTCAACCGGAGCCTTCCCTCCTTGAGTCATCAATTATTCCTCCGTTATTTCCAGTTCAAAACAAAGAGGTGAATAACCCGGGATACTGCTGCCTGATCCGTTTGCTCCGTATCCGTATGAGGATGTGAAGAAAAAGAGAGCCTTTTCGCCCTTGTGCATCAGGCTCAGCCCGTATTTGAATCCGGCGATGAGACTTCCGGAGTCGGTTCCCATTGTTATCTTATCCCAGTTTTCGCTGGAGGAGAACCAGTTGATGCGCTGGGTGGCATAAGTTTTAGACGACGAATATATGCCATGGCGTGCGGCTGTGTCTGCAATGGTCGTGTCGAACACGCGCCCGTTCAACAGCCGTCCGGTGTAGTTTATCTGCAGGGTCGTGTCTGCCGGTATGACCGAATTCGGATGGGGATCACTGAGTACCACACTCCAGAAACCGGTGCTGTCTTCTTTTGCTCCCGGATAATTAGCCTCGATGAAACGCCGGAGCGAATCCCTTTCCCAGACTTCGGTGTCATTAAAAGCGTCGACTATTTCTATATCATAGATATAGTCTGTCCCGGTGGCTTTGGCAAGGTATTCTTCTGCGTTGGCGTAGCGTTTGGTGGTGCTCAGCCATCCCGGGATAACAACGCGCATTTTTCCTCCGACATTCATGGAATTGACGGCCTCTTCAAGTCCGGCCGCAAGGTTGTCCTTGTCCTGGCCGCGCCAGATAATGGAAGGCCCGTACCAAGCATTCTTTTTGTATGTGCCGCAGCGGCGGGCAACCTTTTCGTAGGTGGTGGCAACCAGCTCTTCGTCAAGGGTATAATAGCTGTAGTTGATGCGAAGATAGAGCGAATCGGCCGCAGACACTCCCGAACCGGGTGTCTCGCTGAGTTTGAAAGCACCGAGTTCCGTGGTGACGGCATCGGGATGGTTTACCTTTATCCATGCGTCGAGGTATGTTTTTGCATCGTCATTCTTGCCCGTCGGGGGGACTTTCGCACACGAAAAAACGAGTGCGAGGCAAAGACAGATAATCAGATACGTTCTTCTTTTCATAATCATTTCGAAAGCGAAGTCCTGTTCCGCAGAAATCGTGCCGCAACTTCTTTCAGGTAAGCATGTACATCGTCTGCGGAGTCGATGTCCAGGGGTATTAAAATCTTTCCTCCGGCGGCCAGTTCATGCCCGCCTCCATGGAAATACTCTGTAGCCATGCGGTTTGCCGACCAGCCCTTCTTGGAACGGATGCTTACGCGGAAAACGCCGTTTTCTTCTCTGGCAAAGATGCTCAATTTGACTTTTGCAATATGAAGCGGAAAGTTGACAAGGCTGTCCGTCTCGCCGTCTTTAAGGCGGTATTTTTTGTACATGTCGGCCGTCATCACCATGCAGGATATTCCCTTTTCCGGCATTGTGAGATGCGTGGAAAGCATGTCTGCCATGGCGGCAAGCCGTTCCGGCCTGTCACTGTGGTAGATGTGATCCAGAATATAATCCCTGTCAACGCCCAAAGCGAGCAGTTCTTCTGCCATTTTAAGTGTGTCGGGACCGGTGGAATTTGCAAAATTATTGGTGTCGGTGGTCATTCCGGTCATCAGGCGAAGCCTTGCTGCAGCGGGGATACGCTTGATGACCCCGCTTTCAAGATCCTTGAGGATGAAATACAGCAGCTCGCATGTGGAGGACCTTTCAGGATCGGAAAAAACCAGTTTGAAATGGCCGGTGTCCGGGTAAAGGTGATGGTCTATCATCACTTTCGGTGCGGGAGATGCTTCAATCAGCGGACGTAGCTGTTCGGTGCGCCTGAGGTCGTTAAGGTC
Source organism: uncultured Bacteroidia bacterium (assembly GCA_902767465.1). Classification (GTDB taxonomy): domain Bacteria; phylum Bacteroidota; class Bacteroidia; order Bacteroidales; family UBA932; genus Cryptobacteroides. The sequence goes on along the minus strand of CACXHM010000211.1, from coordinate 4,228 downwards.
CTGAACAATGATGAGATCGGCCGTGCGGATGTCATCCTCCGCCTTCTGCGGATGCTCCGATGCCACGATTATCCCGCTTCCCCTTGCTATGAAGGAGAGGTTTGCCGGATACCTGTCAGGCACCATCGGAACGGCATCGGCACCGCACCTGCGGGAAATGTAGGATGCCATTGCCGTAATGCTTCCTATCGCATCTCCGTCGGGGTTTGTATGCGAAATTATACACACTTTCCGTGAAGTATGCAGGAGGGTATGCAGGGACGAGATATTTTCCATTTTTCGCGAGCAAATTTAATAAGAATATTGCATTTGAAAAATGAAATTTCTAACTTTGTGCGGATATACCTGAAATTATTTAGAAGCTAATATGAAAAAGTCAGTCAAGATTATTATCGAGGTGCTTTTGTTCATCGTGTGTATTTTCCTTGTGAAACTCATCGTTGACAGCATTATGAAGCCGGTGAACTTCAACAAGCAGAAGGCTTATCGTGAAACTGTGGCAATCCAGCGCCTCAAGGACATCCGCACCCTGCAGGTTGCTTTCAAGAGTGTCAATGGCAGGTTTACCACCACCGTCGATTCCCTTGCAGATTTCTATAACAATGGCAAAATGGCCATCGTGATGCAGGTCGGTTCCATGGACGACTCCCTGGCGGTCGCACACACCGAAAAGGTGAAGAAAAGTTCCCGCAAGAAACTGACTGGCGAAGATTTTCTCAAGCTCTATCAGGCCGGAGACCGCAACCTTGTCTTTAATGTCGAGACCAAGATTCCTGTAAAGGATACCCTGTTCGCCCATCGTAGTGACTTCTGTGTGGATTCCCTCAAGACCATTCCTTTCTCCGGAGGTCAGCCCGTGCTTATGGAAGCAATTGTGAAGACCGTATCCGGCGTTCCCGTTCCGCTGTTTGAGGCCAAGATGCCTTATAAGGCCCTGCTTAAAGGCATGGACAACCAGCTCCGTATCAACCTCGATGCAGAAAAACGCGACCAGAACCGTTACGAAGGCCTTCAGGTGGGATCCATTACCGCGCCTAACAACAACGCCGGTAACTGGGAATAGAGGTGGAACCGTCCATTCTTACGGCTTCGTGCACCCTGGTGCCGTCGCATTTCTTTAACTCGACTTCCGCGAGGAGCATCCTCGGGGAAGTCGTTGCTTTGAAGGATGCCGATGTCGTGAAATGGGCTTCAGTGCCGCAGTACGACGCTGTTCTTATATATGCCGTCGAAGACGAATCTATGTCGGCCATGCCGGAGCTTTGGCACGTGCTGAACAATCTTCCGTCATGCCCCGGATACAATAAAATACTTGCTTCGCACAAGGAGGGACATCTCTACCTCGGCATAGCCCAGGGAAAGAGTCTGTTGCTTGCAAATGTCTTCGATGCACAGGACTTTACCACTGCGGAGTATTATCTTTTTCTGGCGCTGAAGCAACTGCAACTCAATCCTGAGGTGTCAACCATTTGTATGCGCAGCCTCATCGGTCCCGAAGAGGAGATGAGCCTGTACCGCTATTTCCGTTCGGTAGAGCAGCTATGAGAATAATTGGCGGAAGCCTCAAAGGGAAGACTCTGGATCTGCCGGCCCGTTATCAGGCCAGGCCTACTACGGATTTTGCAAAGGAAGGGCTGTTCAACATCCTTGACAACGAATATGAATTCCAGGATCTGAAGGTACTGGATCTTTTCGGCGGCACAGGGTCAATAAGTTTTGAATTTGCCTCACGTGGGGCGTCCCGGGTCTATTGTGTCGAAATGGCCAGGGAGAATGCCTCTTTCATCAAGTGGGAAGCTGCAAGGTTGGGACTGGATAACGTCACGATGGTGCGCGACAACGTGTTCGATTTCCTTCCTATCTGCACGGAAAAGTTCGATATAGTGTTTGCCGATCCGCCGTATGCCCTTGAAGGGCTTGAGACCCTGCCCGATAAGGTTCTCTCACAGGGAATCCTGCATCCAGGATGCTATTTCATCCTTGAGCACGGCGATGAACACTCTTTCAGCACGCATCCTGCATTCAAAAAAGAACGCAGCTACGGCCGCGTCCATTTCTCTTTTTTTATTATGTGAGGATTACTGGATTTGAACCAGTGACCTCTTGCCTGTCAAGCAAGCGCTCTAAACCAACTGAGCTAAACCCTCAAAAGGTCTGCAAAGGTATGTTAAATATTTGAATATTCCAATTCTTGCCTGCAACTTTTCATAAGAAAATTCTAAGGTGCCTTATCCCGGTGCTTTTGTTCTCGCTGCCTCAGGGGCTGAATGCCCAGGGAGTGGTGCTGGAACTTGACGCTTCGGTGGTAACAGCCCAGGCCAATCCCGTGAAGACGGTGGGGGATACGGTGGTGTTCTCCCCGGCGGCATATTCGCTGGAAGACGATGCCATGCTGGAGGATTTTCTTAAGAAGATACCCGGACTGGAGTATGACGGCCGTTCAATTACCCTTTACGGCCGCAAGATTTCCAGTCTTATGGTGAACGGGAGGCTCTATTTCGGCGGGGATCTGGTCGCCGGACTCAAAAACATCTCTGCAGAGAGTATAGAAGAAGTCCGGACATTCGAACGCCAGAGCGATTTCAGCCGGATATCCGGGATCGATGACGGCGAAGGCGTCCCGGTTCTTGATGTCCGCATCAAAAAGAAGTTCATGGATGCGTGGAGGGGTGACACGAGGGCTTCCGCCGGGCTGACGGCACGGTACAGGGGAGTATTCAACATGAACAAGATTACGGACACTTCCCGGATCACGCTCATGGGAAATGTCGGTAACATTCCCGCCGCTTCCACCATCTCCAGAACGGGCCTGGACAGCAGGGGAAGCGGGTCAAGGGGTGAAAGCGATGCCCGCAGTGCCGGGGCGGAATACAATATTAAAAAACGGAAACTGGAGCTTGATGCCAACATCAACTGGAGCGGGGGGAACGCTTTCACCGAGACTGAGTCCGAGACGGAAAATGTTCATGCGAAAGGGGCTAACTTTGTGCTGGGACAGACGGAGTCGCTGTCGAGAAACGACAAGATTATTGCCGAATCGTCGTTGGAGTGGCGTCCGCGTAGGGATATCACTGTCCTTGCAAAACCACATTTCACTTTTACCGATAACGGCAGATGGAGCAACCCGGTGACGAGCACCTATGGAGACTATCCTGCCGATGGTCTTGCAGCCCTGAACACGATCAATCAAAGCAGCAGCGTTTTTCGGCGTCAGTCCAATGGGCGGATAGTACTGCAACTTACGCATAGGATGAAAAAAAAAGGACGGAATCTTACCGCCCGGTTCGGTGGATCCTTTTCGGGGGGAGATTCCTCTAATTACAATGATTACATGGCATTCTACAACAAGAAGACCACTGTCCGGAAACAGTTCTACAGCATGCCATGGTTCGCCGGGGAGTATTCTTTGCAACTGTCTTACAACGAGCCTCTGGGCAAGGGCCTGCATGCTCAGCTGACAGTGAACGGCCGCTTCGTGTCTCATAATCTTGACAGGGAATTCTATTCGATGCAGGATATTTTCGAATGGCAACTGCCCAGAAGTATCTCGCGCAGCGACGCCTTCTCTTCCCTTCCTTCCGGATATGAGACCTCGCTGGACAAGGGCTTGTCTTCTTCCGGCTCCTACAACGGTATCCTTCTTACAGGGACCGCAGGCCTGAAATATGTCCGTAAAAAAATCAATCTGACCGCCGGTGTATCAATCAAACCCGTCTGGAGCCGTGTCAGTTACTGTACTACGGATAGTCCAAACGGAAAGTCGTCGTCGTATATCTGCTACGCCGCTCCAAATATTTCCCTCCGCTACAACAGGTCCAAGCGCGAGTTCTGGGCGTTCAATTACAGGAGTAACATCAGTACGCCAAATCCCGGCAACCTTATTCCGCTGCGCAGCGGAACCAATCCACTTTCGGTAAGGATAGGCAATCCTGACCTGAAACCGTCTTTCATTCAAACTCTCGGGCTTACCTATAATTATTCCCGGCCGGGGAGGGGAAACAGCCTTGTCTGTGAACTGTCTGCCAAGTCAGTTGACAATGCGTATACCACATCCACTGAGTATTTCCCGGAAACCGGTGCCAGGGAAGCGCGGATGTGCAATATCAGCGGAAATCATTCGCTACAAGGGAGCCTTGCCTGGAACCATGCCTTCAAGGGAACGCCCATCAGTCTGGGGAACACTTTGTCGGGGGGATATTTCAAAGACAACACATATCTGTATAACACC
>CACXHM010000210.1 GCA_902767465.1 uncultured Bacteroidia bacterium | reverse complement strand
GTATTGAGCGAAATCAACTCCAAGAATGTCGATAACCTCGTCTTCGCACAGTCTCTGCCGGTAGAATGCACGGAACCGGTCTCCTTCGTGAAGGCCGAAGAAATCCACCGTCCACGCATACACATCGGCAAGCTCCAGGATCAGCAGGGGAGAAGCTCCGGCAGCAATCATATCGTTCCAAAGGGAAGTCCTGATGGTGACATCTGTGTATTTGCGGACTGTATCTACCTGTTTGGCAACGTTCCATACCGCAAGCGAATCGTAGCATTTGAAAACAGTCGAATTTATGCGGTCGCGTTCATAAACAACATAACGTAGCACTGGGCTTAATGTATCTCCGCAGTAGTACGCATCGACATTGTTTCCCGCACGCAGTTTCGTTATGTCGAACGAACTGTTGCAGGTGTCAGCAAGCCTCTGCACGTCACCTCCGGACATTCCCAGACGCGTGAACAGCTTGGAGAACACATCGCCGTTTTGCACTTTGCTTTGCTTCAGGAAGAGGGTATCAGTATTGAACCCGAGGGGCCAGACTTTTTCTTCTTCGGCAATTTGGACTTTCTTATTTCCGCTTCCGCAGGAACATAGCACCAGAACTCCGAGCAGGACAAATATATATTTCCGCATAACTGAATTCCTTAAACAGAAACAAATTTAACAATTTGTCAGGAAAATCCAATGTGGACCGGACCTCAGTCACTTTCTTTCCTTTCCTCGCCTGCCGCATTCTGGGAAAGGTCTCTTTTCAGTGGGTGACTGCTGAAATTTCCCAGGTTTCGGGCAACCGGATAAATAGCAAATGCTATGTTAAAATATTTCTTGCAAAATCGTTGCTTTGCATATTTATAAATTTTGTTTGAAAAATCACTAAATTTGTAGATATGTCCATTATAGCATCATTATTATCCCTTTCTATTGCGTTGGCACCGGTGGATTCGCTCGTGGCGAATTTCCAGAATCCGCAACGAGCTGCAAGACCATATGTGTGGTGGCACTGGATGGACGGGGAAGTGACTCTGGACGGCATTCGAAAAGACCTTGAGTGGATGGATGCGGTAGGCATTGCAGGCTTTCACCAGTTTGATGCTGGCGGCGTAAACATGCCTAAGGCTGCACCCTTCAAACGTCCATATCTCTCTCAAAGCTGGAAGGAAGCATTCCGCTATGCCGTACGGCTTGCAGACAGCCTTGACATGGAAATGACGGTCGCCAGCGCACCCGGTTGGAGCTCCACCGGAGGGCCCTGGGTGAAACCGGAAGATGCAATGAAGAAACTCGAATGGCAGACCCTCGAGGTGCTGGGTGGTAAAGTCCATGTGAAATTGCCTGATCTTACCAAAGTGACAGGTCCCTATAAAGACATTCCCCTCAGACACGAAACAAAACAGGCTCCTTCATTTGGATATGATATCTGTGTAGTCGCAGTAAAAATACCTGATGCAGAAAGAAATGCTGAGGAATTGGGAGCGGTTTTCAGTCGGGACGAAGGCAAAAGCATTTCGGTTACCTTTCCACACAAGGTCACTGTCAAGTCTTTTACTCTTCAGAGTCTGCCTACCGGAATCCGTCCGCGGGAAGGAGACTTCTATGGCCAAAATGAACTCCAGTGCAGCTCCGATGGGAAGAAATGGAGAACCATTGTCCGGGTTCCAAAATCTCCTCAGGATTTCACGACCATGAATATCCCTGCCACAAAATCAAAGTTTTTCCGTGTCATTGGTAAGAATATTCTTGATCTGCAGCTGTACACAGTTGCCAAAATTGATCACGTCGAAGAAAAGGCGGGTTTTGCGAATTGCTATGATTTCAACCGTTTCGGGACTCCGGAAGTTGAGCAAGATTCTTATCCAGCTTTCGAGGATGTCATTGTGCTCACTGAAAAGATGAGTCCCGAAGGAAATCTTGACTGCACTCTCCCCGCAGGGAAGTGGCGTATATATCGTTTCGGCGCATCACTTACCGGGAAGATGAACCATCCTGCTTCTCCCAATGCTACAGGCCTGGAAGTTGATAAACTCGACAAAGATGCCTGGAGCAGATATTTCCACACATATATTGATATGTATAAGGATGCTGCGGGAGGGATGCTTGGGGAGAAGGGAATCACCCATATGCTCGTGGACAGCTACGAAGCCGGACCGGCCACATGGACACCCTCGCTTCCTGAGGAGTTCAAGATAAGGCGGGGCTATGATTTGCTGCCATGGATGCCTGTGCTTACCGGACAGATTATTCAAAGTGCTTCGCGTAGCGAACAGTTCCTGCGCGATTGGCGGAAAACGATAGGAGAGCTCTTTACTGAGAATTACAACCGTCTCAACGCCATTATTGCCGAATATGGGATGAAGGGAACTTACATCGAATCTCATGAAAGCGGACGGGCGTTCATGGGGGATGGAATGGATGCCAAAAAGGCAGCGACTGTCCCCATGTCAGCCATCTGGATGGCTGACAGTTATACCGGATCAATGCTTGCATCGGCTGTTTCCGATATCCGGGAAAGTGCTTCGGTTGCCCATATATATGGACAGAATATCGCCGCTGCAGAATCCTTTACCGTAAACGGAGAAGGAAAGTGTGCCTATACATATTATCCGGGAAATATCAAGCAGATAGCCGATATCGCCCTTGCAAGCGGGCTTAACCGTTTTATTATTCACGATTCTGCATCACAGCCGGCGGATGACTACCTTCCCGGACTTGGCCTGTTTAAATATGGACAGTGGTTCCATAGGAACGAAACGTGGGCTCCTTATGCAAAAGTCTGGACCGACTACCTTGCCCGCAGCTGCCAGATGATGCAGACGGGCCGCAATGTCGCTGATATCCTGCTGTTTTATGGCGAGGATACGAATGCGACGGCTGAATATGGGGGTGAGTATCTCAGGATGTTGCCAAAAATCCCGGCAGGGTATAACTTCGACTATGCCAATCCGGATGTGATTATGAACGTCGTACGTGCAGAGAATGGCCGTCTTGTGACCGACAGCGGTCAGAGTTATTCCATTCTGGTTCTCGGCGGATCCTGCAGAAGATACATGTCTGCCGAAATGAACAGACGGATTGCTTCGTTCATTTCGCAGGGTGTCCCCGTATGTTTTGAGGACGAACTCGAAGAATCCCTTAAACTCGAAGGAATAAAGCCGGATGTAGAACTCGGCTCCGTTTCAGGTGTCTGGAACGATGGTTTTATCTACGGTGGCAAAGTCGGAAGAAATCACCGCGATCACGATGCCGCTCTTGCCGGAATACAGTTCGTTCATCGAAGCTGTCATTCTGCATCTGTCGAAATCTATTGGCTCTGTAATTTTACTGG
>CACXHM010000209.1 GCA_902767465.1 uncultured Bacteroidia bacterium | reverse complement strand
TGCCTGCTTCGATGCCGTTACTCCAAGCAGGGCCTGAGGCCCATACAGGAAGAAGCCGGCGAGAGCCAGCAGCACCAGCACGACCACGGGAGAAGCAGTATTGCGGACCAGATGCAGGGCCATGAGGCAGATTCCGGTAAGGATCATTTCCACAGCGCACACCCTGTGCGTCTTGGAATGAAAGAAATGGTCTGAAATCCAGCCTGCCGCAAGCATCCCCGCGAGACCTGCAAGTTCAAAAATTCCTATGGTCCAGCCGGCCAGTTCCGGGGACAGCGGAACCTCCCTCTGCTGAAGGAAGGTGGGTCCCCAATCCAGGATGGCGAACCGGACAATATAAACGAAGAGATCTGTAATGGCAAGCAGCCAGATCACCGGATTGAGGAACACCTTTTTCTTTATGAAAGCCCGGAAAGCCTCCGGCGTGTCGTCATCATCTATCTCCGTCTTTGTATCCGGCAGATCAGGAAGTCCAACCGAAGACGGCGTATCGCGGAGAGTCAGCACTATGAAAAGCACCCCGACAAAACCTATAGCCGCCGGAGCAAAAAAGCAGTAGCGCCAGTTACCAGTACGTGCGATAATATATCCGCAGAACACGGCGGCAAGCGCTGCGCCTATCGAATGCGAAGTGTTCCAGACCGCCGTTTTCGTGGCCAGTTCTTTTGGAGGCACCCACCATGCAAGCAGATGATTGCAAGGAGGGAATCCGCAGCCTTGAAAAACATTGTTCAGCACAAGGAGCGTTGCCATGATGATGACCATTGTGCTCACAAACTCCGCCCCGCCTGCCTGACCGGTTATAAGGATGGACAGCTTGTCCGACCAGCCGAACAGCAGATTGAAAACCGAGCAGGCTGCAAGTCCTATTGCAAGATGCCATCTGGCGACAGTCCTGTCTGCAATTATTCCATTCACGAACTTCGACAGTCCGTAGATGATTCCCACCAGGCTGAGGATTATTCCGAAACTGGTGTTTGTAATACCGTACTCTTCGCCGAGCGACGGCATTGCGAAGGCAAAATTCTTGCGGACAAAGTAAAACAGGGCGTAGCCGATCATCGAGCAGATGATGACCCGCCACTGCCAATATTTGAATGACCGCGTCGTTTTCATACCTTATTTTGAAAGGTGGTCAAAAGTAAATGCTTCCCAAGGCATGTCGGCATCTGCTTTGCCCTTGTCGAGGATCTCAACTATGTGCATAAGCAGAGGGAAGTCCTTGAGATCGACAAGCCCCAGTTCAGCTTTGCGACGAATAGCCTGCCCCATCACCCTGGTGATGACAAGACTTTCGAGTGTGATACCGGCAAGCGCTTCCGTCACCTCATCGTAATTCAGTCCACGCCCCATCAGCACACCGCATTTGCGCGTACGTCCGCTGAAGATGGTCACGTAGAGATCTCCCAGTCCTATGCATTCGCTTTCGAACGTGCCGCCCTGCAGTTGCATGAGGGCATGCGTTTCGCGTACTGCCTGCGTGAACGTGCCCGCCTGGGAATTATAATGCTGCGGTTCATCTTCTCCGTGCCAGCGGGTGTTGAGTCCTACAGCAAGGGTCACCGCCATTGCATAGGCATTCTTCAGGGCGACTGCACTCTCAAGGCCGATGACGTCGTTCGTAAGCGAAATATGATAATAAGGGCGCTGCATGGCTTCCTTCATCATTCTCAGGGCCTCATTATCTTTTCCGCAGAATCCAACTTCCGAAGGATCCATAAAAACCAGCTCGTAAGAAGTGCATGGACCTCCGATTGCGCAGATTGTCCGGTTGATTCCTCTTTTAGCAAGTTCACTCTCCCAATAACCGGGATAAGAAAGAAGGGTCCCGTCCGAAGTGGCGCGCAGACCTTTTGTTACCGACAATACGGGGATTGCAGGATCAAGTTTTATCAAGATTTCATCGAGAAACCAGTCAACGCCGAAGGAAGAAACTCCCCCAATAACGAAATCGGACCCTTCGACCACTTTCTGCCAATCCTTATAATAATGATATTGAACATTATCCGGGAACGGACGGCAGAACTTCTCATGTTTGTGCGTACGTATATATCCGTCAATAATTTCGTCATCCAGGCAGGTACCTACGATATGCACATCGTTTCCATTCTCTGCGGCTGGAAATGCCAAAGCCGAACCCATCATTCCGGCTCCGATGATAGTAATCTTTCTTTTCATATGTCCTTTATTAAAGAGTGCACGTGCACTCGCTATGCAAATATAAAGAATATTATTTTATATACAAACATTTTTTATTATTTTTGCTAACAATTATTACCAAATTCATAAAATGCAGAAAATCAATAACAAAACTGCAACGATTTTCGATGTCGCAGATAAAGCCGGCGTATCGAGAGGAACGGTGGACCGCGTAATTTACGGCAGAGGGCGCGTGTCACAAGAGACACGCAGCAAAGTGCAAAAAGCAATAGAAGAACTCAACTATTCGGCGAACTCAAATGCATCGATACTCGCCTCAAAGAAGGAGTACGACTTCGCCTGCCTCATTCCAGAATTCAAAAAAGGCGATTACTGGGAGGAAATGAACAACGGTTTTCTTTCTGCTGCTCAAGATTACTCTTCATACAGTATAAATCTGACAATACATCATTACGACCAGCAGGACGTCCTTTCATTCATACGTGAAAGCAATAAGATTCTGGCCGCAAAGCCGGCCGGGGTCATAATGAATACCGTTTTCCGCGAAGAAGTAACCGGTTTTTGCCGTAAACTTGAAGATGAAAATATCCCCTACGCCTTCGTGGACAATAAAATAGACGAGCTAGACTATACATTATATTATGGTGTCGATCCCTACAAAAGCGGGGCTCTTGGAGCATGGCTTCTCACAAACAGGACCAATCCGGAAGAAGTCGCGCTCGTACGACTGCTCCGCGACCCCAGACGAAAGGCAGACCCGAACAGACCCCGCCGTCACGGTTTTTCAGACTATATCGAAGATTTCTTTCCCAAGTGTAAGATACACACCCTCTTCATTGACCCCGACAACCCGGAACGCATATATTCCACACTCGAGTCATTCTTCTCACAACATCCAACCGTACGGCACATCGCAATGACAAACTCCCGCGTCTATCTTCTCGGTGACTATCTGCGGAGGCACCCATCCCCCGACCGGCTGGTCGTGGGATTCGACGACCTCGAAAAAAATCTCGCCTGCCTGAAAGAAGGCATCATCGACAGTCTTGTAACGCGCCATATCCCCATGCAGGCCTATAACGCCCTCACAAGCTTTGCCGAATGCGTCATCCGCAACAAGCGTCCGGAGCACAAGAATCATTTCGTCCACATGGACATTCTCACCCAGATGAACCTGGATAATTATTGATTGGTTTTCAAGTACTCAGCACTTTCATCTCCGGAGCAATTTCACCAGAGACCAAATATTTAAAGTAATGAATATCAAGAGTTTGGCAATCAGCCTTCTTTTTTCAAGCCTGCTCCTGTCCTGTCAAAGCAGCACCGTTTCTTCGGAAACAGCTCCGCTGAAGACAGACTATATCCCCGCGACAAGGG
>CACXHM010000208.1 GCA_902767465.1 uncultured Bacteroidia bacterium | reverse complement strand
TTCGTCACGTGTCAACTGATATCCTTTGAGCATGCAGACCGCAGCCTCGAAATGAACCCACCACAGTTTCTGGTCATATTCCAACTCCTGCATCGGTGCGCCTTTGCTGTCCATGAAGTAGAATATGCCGCCATATTCTTTGTCCCAGCCACGTTCAATAACTTTCAACGATATCTCTTTGCAGCGATCAATCAGTTCCGGTCTGTTCAGCCTTAATCCCAGATCCATTATGAACCAGAGGGCTTCAAGATCATGTCCAGGATTGATTTTCCGTCCCTCGAAACAATCGACCGGAGTTCCGTCCGGAGCGACATTTTCGAGCATACATCCTAATTCCGGACGATAAAAAACATCCATTACCTCGTGAAGGCAATTCTCTATAGTTCTGTCCAACAAGGCTCTGTCCTGCATAATGGGTTCAACCTCCAGCGCCATATTGCAAAGGATCATAGGCAAGGAGAAACCCTTCAAGGGTCGTGTTCCTGGCACTGTTTTTTCCCATATACCCTTTGGATTGTCAACTCGACGCAGGATCCGTTCAAAAGTCCGTCTGGCACAATCGGCATATTCATCGCTGCCGGTAGCTACCGCCAGCTGAGCAAATGCCATGCAGGCAAAGGTATTCGAGAAAATATTATAAGGCTGGACTAAAGGCCGGCCATCCCTGGTGAGGGAGAAGTAAAAATCAAAGTTCCCGTCATGTCCATATTTTTTCAGAAACTCTGCGCCCTTCGAGGCTGCATCAAGCCATTCCTGTCTCTTGCCGAGTTTATTGCACAGCATTGACAACATCCATACCTCCCTGCCTTGAAGCCAAATGAATTTGTCTGTGTCAAATACAGATCCATCCCGGTTCAGGCAAGTAAAAAAACCTCCGAATTCATGATCAATCGAATTTTCCAACCAAAAGGGCATGACCCCGCCAAGTAACTCATCCTTGTATTTATGAGCAACTTCTCTAAAATCAATTCTATTCACAGTTATCGACATAATAATGAAAAGGTTATTGTTAGCGTACCTATCGCAATTATAACCAAATATTTATTCAGAACATTTATTTTAAATCATTTTATTAATCCGGATTGGAAAATCCAGTATAAAGCATTTATTATCAAACATATACACATTCATCGGTTAATAAAGATTACAACAATTCATTATTAAATAATTATGAATTATTGCACATAATAAATAAAATGATTTATTTTGCGAACAAATATAACGGCAAATCAATGAATGGAATAACAAGCAATGTCATCGAAACATTTCTTTCGTACGGTCCCTGCACAATAAGCGAACTTGCAGCCCGGTCTGGTTACAGTGTTCCCACCGTAACAAAAAACCTGAATCTGCTGATAAAAGACGGCTTGGTTCTTCGACAGGGAAAGACTGTCGAAGAAAGGGGACGGCAGGCAGTAATATACAGTATCAATCCCGATCACGCAGTTTTTATCGGGGTTGACATCAAGCACAATGAAATAATTCTGGCCGCAATTGATTTTTCGGGCAGGCAGTTTTGTCAGGCTAAGATCGTCCACACTTTTGAAAACACTCCTGAAACCCTTGAATTCATCTGTTTGAACATCGATTCGTTCATTTCAGATCTGGGAGTACCAAAAGAACTGATAAAGTCCATCAATGTCAATATCAGCGGGCGTGTCAATATCAAAACGGGTGACAGCTATAGCATTTTCAATTTTGAGGACCTTGAAGAACCGTTAGCCGACACTCTTTCCGTCCGTCTCGGGATCAAGACATTCATTGACAACGACACCCGCGCAATGGCTTATGGCGAAAGCCGGGAGGGCAGTTGCGCGAACGGGAAGAATGTCATTTTCATTAATGCCGGTTGGGGAATCGGCATGTCAATCATCTCGGAAGGACATATGTATTATGGTGCAGACGGATATGCCGGAGAACTGGGACATATCAATGTCTATAACAATCAGGTGATCTGCCATTGCGGTAAAAAAGGTTGTCTTGAAACTGAAATCTCCGGCCGGGCTCTCACCAGGAAACTACAAGAAGCTTTCGCAGAAGGCAAAACATCTATATTGTCCTCAGCTAAGGAGATAGACGAGTATTCTATCATTGATGCAGTGAATAAGGAGGACGCGCTTTGCATTGATCTTATTGAACAGGCCGGTACCGAGATGGGACGACAGATTGCTAACCTCATCAACATTTTCAACCCCGACACAGTGGTTGTCGGGGGGAGTCTCCTCGGCGCAGGTGATTTTTATTTCCAACCTCTGACACAGGCAGTTCGAAAATATTCCCTGAGACTGCTGAACAAAAACGTAAAAATTCTCAAATCAACGTTAGGAGAACAAGCAGGAGTGCGTGGAGCCTGTCTTATCGCACGAAAAAACTATGTTTCCCTCACATTCTGACAAATACGACAATGAGAACAATCTTACTTTTCTCCACTATCATTTTGTTATCTGCGTGCACACAGAACGAAATCCGGTATGAAAAACATGACGGATATACTGTCATATGCCAAAGCAAGGGTCCGGTATTAGGGCTCTCATCTGCTCCTATTATAAAAATCAACAACCTTATATTCAAAGATTTAAATCATAACGGCGAACTGGACCCTTACGAAGACTGGCGGCAATCCCCTGAAAAAAGAGCTGCCGATCTTGCATCGAAGATGAGCATTGAGCAAATTTGCGGCCTTATGATTTATTCATCTTCAATCACCGTAGAGGATCCAGTGCTGACTGATAAACAGAAACAGTTCCTGGGAGAAGACCACGTGCGACATGTTCTGGTTGCAGGCATCTCTTCACCTGGCGCAGGTGCACGCTGGTGTAACACCATGCAGGCTTTCTGTGAAGAACAGCCTCTTGGCATCCCGGCCAACAATTCTTCAGATCCGCGAAACTACACAAATGGCAAGGCAAACACCAGCACCTACAAGCATGAGCCGGATGGCGAATTCAATCCGGATGGCAGCAGCAGTATCTCCCGATGGCCAAGAGAGATTGGTCTTGGCGCAACTTTCGACATGGATGTCATCCGCAGGCATGGCGAGATCGTTTCCACCGAATACCGTGCCTTAGGTATCACAACTGCCCTCTCCCCACAAATAGACATTGCCACAGAACCGCGCTGGCGCCGCTTTTACGGCACCTTCAGTGAAGACCCATATCTAAACCGAGATATAGCCCGTGAATACTGCGATGCATTCCAGACCACAAAAGGCAGCAAAAACGGATGGGGACAAAACTCTGTCAACTGTATGGTCAAGCACTGGCCAGGAGGAGGCAGCGGGGAGGCCGGTCGCGACGCCCATTTTGGCATTGGAAAATATGCGGTTTACCCTGGAGAAAACTTTAGGCTCGGCCTTATTCCCTTCGAAGACGGAGCCTTCAAGTTGCATGGCAAAACAAAAATGGCCTCAGCCGTAATGCCTTATTATACAATTTCTTACAATCAAGACCCCTCAGGACAGAACGTAGGAAATGGTTTCAGCCATTACATCATCCAGGAGTTGCTTCGTGACAAAAACCATTATGAAGGAGTAGTCTGTACCGACTGGGGCATTGTAAAAGACTATCAGCAAACCTGGCGTCATAAAGGCAAGCCATGGGGAATGGAGAACGTGACACTTGCCGAAAGACGTTTAAAGGTTTTTGAAGCAGGGGTCGACCAACTCGGTGGTGTTTATGACAATGGACCCAGTTTGGAAGCATATAAACTATGGGAAGAAAAATACGGGGAACAAAGCGCAAGAGAACGCTTCGAACTTTCTGCCAAAAGGCTTCTTCTCAACATATTTAGGGTTGGGCTTTTCGAGAATCCCTATGTTGATCCGGCCGAAGCTGACAGGATTGTCGGATGCAAAGAATTCGTTGCGGCTGGATATGAAGCCCAGTTAAAGTCCGTCACAATGATAAAGAATCACGCAGGAGTTTTACCTATACGGGGAAAACTCAAAGTTTACGAACCCCTCCGCCGTGTAGGTCCGGGTCTTACGCACTGGATGAAGCCTATCGATGCTTATGAAGAATATCCGTTCTCCAAAGAACTGATGTCGAAATATTTCGAAGTTGTCGATAATCCGGAAGATGCAGACTTCGCTCTTGTATCTATAAAAACGCCGTACGGGCACTGGGGTTACACTCTACCGGAAGGAGATGAGTCCGAAGGCCGGTATCATCCGATAAGCCTCCAATGGGGCCCGTACACTGCTGAATTTGCACGCGAAGTCAGCATTGCCGGTGGAGATCCCACTGAATCCTCAAGAAATCGAAGCTATAAGGGACGGACCGAAATATCATCAAATGAGGAGGATATGCATATGGTCAGACGAACCAGGGAACTTATGGGAGACAAGCCTGTCATTATGGTAATCCACATGGACAGACCTTTTGTTCCGGCAGAAGTAGAACCCTGTGCCGACGCAATTCTCTTGAGTTTCGGGGTCAGCAATAATGCACTGCTCGACGTAATCAGTGGTCGCTTTGAACCAAGAGGGCTGCTCCCCTGCCAGCTTCCTGCCGACATGCGTACCGTAGAAGAGCAATTCGAAGATACTCCTCATGACATGCGTTGCTATGTCGATACCGACGGCAACAGTTACGATTTTGCCTATGGCTTGAATTGGAATGGCCGCATATCCGACTCACGGACAAGGAAATACGGCAAACATCATTGAATAGTCCGAATTATTTCGCATTTTTGTAATTTAAAACTTTAATCATGTGCGGAATAGTCGGTTATACAGGATGCCGTGAGGCATATCCCATTCTCATCAAAGGCCTCCACAGGCTGGAGTACCGGGGCTACGACTCTGCTGGAGTCGCCCTCATTTCGGAAAACGGAGACCTGAACATATACAAGGCTGTCGGCATAGTCGTCAATCTGGAGCAGCAGGCTTCCGGACACGACTGCAGCGGCACCATAGGTATCGCCCACACCCGCTGGGCAACCCACGGCGCCCCCAATGAACGAAACGCCCACCCCCATATCTCACAAAGCGGGAATCTTACCATGGTCCACAACGGCATTATCGAGAATGCCGGTGTTCTGCGTGAGCAGTTGCGTTCGAGGGGGTTTTCGTTCCGAAGTGACACCGATACCGAAGTTCTGCTGCAGTTGATCGAATACACTCGCCTCAAACACGGGCTCGATCTCGCATCATCGGTCCGGGCGGCTCTCAAGAAGGTTATCGGCGCATACGCCATAGCGGTAATCGACAAGGACACGCCGGATACCATCGTGGTAGCCCGCAAAAGCAGTCCGCTTGCAATCGGAATAGGTGAATCCGACAGCGAATTCTTCATCGCTAGCGACGCTTCCCCGATCGCCGGATATACCAACCGCATCGTTTATCTCAAGGATGAAGAAGTTGCCGTGGTGACAAAAGGCAAGCCCCTCGAAATCACCGATCTCAATGCGGGAAAGGTGGATGTCTGCGCGAAAGAAGTGGACCTTGACCTTGCCATGCTCGACAAAGGAGGCTTCCCCCATTTTATGCTGAAAGAGATTTTCGACCAGCCCGCGGTCCTGCGCGACTGCATGCGCGGCCGACTTCTTCCCTTGCATAAGAGGATAGTGCTCAGCGCTGTCACCGAGCATCGCGAAGAACTCATCCATGCCAAACGCTATCTGATGGTGAGTTGCGGCACTTCCTGGCATGCAGCCCTCATTGGAAAGCAGCTTATAGAGCAGTTTTGCCGCATTCCGGTTGAAGTTGCATACGCAAGCGAATTCCGTTACAGCGACCCGGTGGTAGGCCCCGGGGATGTTGTGTTCGCCATATCTCAGAGCGGAGAAACCGCCGATACGCTTTCTGCCGTACAAATGGCCTCCGAGAGAGGTGCCATGGTATTCGGCATCGTAAATGCTGTTGGAAGCAGCATTGCCCGTGCATCCGACACGGGCACCTATATCCATGTGGGGCCTGAAATCGGAGTTGCCAGTACCAAGGCCTTCACAGGACAGACCACAGTGCTCGCAATGCTTGCGCTCGCCATAGGACGCGAAAAAGGTACGGTCAGCGAAGACGTTTACTGCGAAGCCCTGCAGGAGTTGGAACAGATTCCGGACAAGATTTCGCGCATTCTCGAAAATGACGGGCAGATAAAAGCGCTTGCACAGGAATATGCCAACAAAAAGAACTTCCTTTATCTCGGCCGCGGCATGAACTATCCCGTTGCCCTGGAAGGCGCCCTTAAGCTAAAGGAAATCAG